>JAUNQL010000018.1 GCA_030536195.1 Clostridia bacterium
ATGAGCTTATCGATTGTTCCAGTGGCGAGCGACTCGAGCGCTGGGGAGATGTGATACTCATCAGACCTGATCCACAGGTAATTTGGAAAACTCCAAAGACAAACAAGTACTGGAAACAGGCACATGCTCACTACCATCGTTCAACCAAGGGCGGTGGCGAATGGGAGTATCTTAAGAAGGTTCCAGACGAGTGGACCATAAATTACCGTGATTTGACTTTCAAAATAAAGCCAATGGGCTTTAAACATACAGGCCTTTTTCCAGAGCAGGCTGTGAACTGGGACTTCCTTCGCGAAGTAATTCGTGAGAACCAGGGCAAGGGCTGCGGGGAGAACGGCCAGGTTAAGGTACTTAACCTCTTTGCCTACACTGGCGGTGCGACGGTCGCAGCCCTTGCGGAAGATGCGGCTGTAGTTCACGTCGATGCATCAAAGGGCATGGTGTCCTATGCCAAGGAGAACGCTCAGGCATCAGGCCTGGGAGATAAGTTCTGTCGCTGGCTTGTCGATGACTGTGAAAAGTTCATCGAGCGTGAGATCCGCCGCGGCAACAAGTACGACATCATCATTATGGACCCACCATCATACGGCAGGGGCCCAGGCGGTGAGGTATGGCAGCTTGAGGACAAGATTTATGACTTTGTTGACCTTGCGTCTCAAGTGCTCTCCGATAGTCCAATGATGGTTCTCATCAACTCATACACAACAGGCCTCTCACCATCAGTTATGAGCTACATTTTGGGCTCAACTGTTTCAAACAAGTATGGTGGCGTTGTCACCTGCGATGAGATAGGCCTTAAAACTACAGAAACGGGCATGGCTTTGCCATGTGGTGCTAGTGCAATATGGACCAAGAACTAATCCTTCAATTCAAAGACGTATATTTCACATACGATGACGAAGCTCAAGGTGGGGAACCACATTGGGCTGTTAATGGTGTGTCTCTTGATATTAAGAAGGGTGACTTTGTCGCAGTGCTCGGTCACAACGGTTCTGGTAAATCCACTTTGGCCAAACTTTCAAATGCAATCCTAATCCCAGACAAGGGCCAAGTCCTTGTTGAGGGTATCGATACAAGCGACGAGGAGAGGACAATGGATGTCCGCTCTCGCGTCGGTATGGTCTTCCAAAACCCAGACAACCAGATTGTTGCAACAATCGTTGAGGAGGATGTGGCTTTTGGACCAGAGAACCTTGGCATCGAGCCCGCCGAGATCAGGCGCCGCGTCGATGACGCCTTAAAAGCGGTGGACATGTACGACTACCGCGACAAGGAGCCACACAAACTGTCCGGCGGACAAAAGCAACGTGTGGCAATCGCTGGCATCATTGCGATGCAGCCTGACTGCATAGTCCTGGACGAGTCCACCGCTATGCTTGACCCAAAGGGCAGGCGAGAGGTCATGGACACAATCAGGAAACTCCATGATGAACTCGGCATGGCAGTTGTATTTATCACACATTACATGGATGAGGCAGCACTCGCTGACCGTGTTATAGTAATGGAGAAGGGCGATATCCTCTTTGATGATACGCCAATAGAGGTTTTCCAAAATGTTGAAAAGCTTCGCGAGGTTGGACTCGATGTTCCACAGCCAACCGAACTTGCGCTTGAGCTCGGACTTTCGGACAAGGTCCTGACTCCAAGCGAATGTGCTGATGCAATTATGCGCAGTTTTAAATAGTACGTGAAAGGACAAAAGAGATGTCAATTCTTAGAACTGACAACTTAACACATAGATACTCAGTCGGTACACCGTTTGAAGTTACAGCACTTGATGGCGTCAACCTCGACATCGAGGAGGGCGAACTCGTTGCAGTAATCGGTCATACGGGTTCTGGCAAGTCAACTCTTATCCAGCACTTCAACGGTCTCTTAAAGCCGGACGAGGGCAAGGTATACGTTGACGGCCAGGATATCTGGGAGAACAAGCAGTCACTTCGTGCCGCTCGTTTTAAGGTTGGCCTCTGCTTCCAGTACCCAGAGTACCAGCTCTTTGAGGAGACGGTCTATAAGGACATCGCCTTTGGTCCACACAACATGGGCCTTACAGATGAAGAGGTGGATGCCCGTGTTCGCCGTGCGGCTGAGTTTACTGGCGTCACAGATGACATGCTTGAGAAGTCACCATTTGATCTCTCCGGTGGCGAGAAGCGCCGTGTAGCTATCGCAGGCGTCATGGCAATGGAACCTAAGATTTTGATTCTTGACGAGCCGACATCGGGCCTTGACCCTAAGGGTCGTGATACCATCCTCGGTCTCATCAAGGACTATCGTGATCGCACAGGCAGCACTGTAATGATAGTCTCACATTCGATGGAGGATGTGGCTGACATCGCTACCAAGGTACTCGTTGTAAACGAGGCCAAGATAGTGAGCTACGACACAGTCCCTAACACCTACAAGCGTGCAAGCGAGCTTCTTGAGATGGGACTTGATGTTCCAAGCATCACTAAAATCTTTATGGAACTCCACGACCGTGGACTTCCAGTGCGCACTGACATATACACTGTTGAGCAGGGTATAGCCGAGATTAACAAACTCCGAGAGGAGGGCGTCAATCTATGATTCGTGATATCACAATAGGTCAATTCTTCCCAGGCAACTCTGTCATCCATAGGATGGACCCTAGGATGAAACTCATCTTGACCTTCATCTACATAGTAGTAATTTTCCTTTGCAAGAATTTCTGGTCGCTAGGTGTGATGGTACTTGCACTCATCATCATGGTGCTTCTATCCAAGGTGCCAATCAAGGTCATCTTAAAGAGCATCAAACCGATTGCGATAATTATTACATTCACTGCCATCCTCAACATCTTCTATGTAACGGATGGTGAGCCGCTCTTTGATTGGAAGTTTATCCATATCACAACCGGCGGTGTATTTACAGCGATATTTATGATTATCCGTATTATCGCACTGGTTGTTGCAAGTTCACTTCTTACTTACACAACCAGCCCAACACTCATCACAGATGGTATTGAGCGTTTGCTCTCACCACTCAAGTTTATGAAAAACAGCGTTCACACAATAGCTATGATGATGACTATTGCACTTCGCTTCATCCCAACACTCGTTGATGAGTTTGAAAAAATCACCAATGCACAGAAGGCCCGTGGCGCCGACCTTGAGACCGGCACCCTAGTTGAGAGGGCAAAGGCATTGGTACCAGTGCTCGTCCCACTCTTTATCACATCGTTCAGACGAGCATACGAGCTTGCCTTTGCAATGGAGTGCCGCTGTTATCACGGCGCCGAGGGCAGGACAAGAATGAAAGTAATGAAGTATTCAAAGTTGGATGCATTTGCATTTGTATTTATCTTTGCTGTAACAGGCGGAGTGGTTGCACTCAACATCCTCTTTGCACACGTTATTTAACAGGAGACAATCTTGAGACAGATTTTACTGAGACTAAAGTATCTTGGCACCAACTACCACGGTTGGCAGGTGCAGGACAATGGAATAGTGACGGTTCAATCCGTAGTTCAAGACGCGCTAGAGTCAACCTTTGGTGAGCGTGTTGATGTTGTGGGTTGCTCACGCACGGACGCCGGCGTTCATGCCAACGACTACTGCTGTACATTCCGTACCGATGCCGATACTGATTGCTACAGAATTCAAGGTGCTCTCAACTTTAAGTTGCCACCTGATGTCAAAGTATTCTCTGTAACCGAGGTTGCGGATGATTTTCATCCACGCTACTCCTGCACTGCCAAGCAGTACGTTTATAAAATCCACAACAGCGTAGCGCCGGACCCATTCCTTGAGGGCCGCGCGTTGCTGTACAAGCCAGCGCTTGATGCTGACGCACTCAATCGCGCTGCTCAGGATTTTGTTGGCACACATGACTTTACGTCACTGTGTGGTGCAAAATCTGATCTGGAGGACATGACGCGAACCATCTACGAGGCAAGCGTCACACGCGACGGTGACGAGGTCACCTTCAGCGTGACCGGCGACGGTTTCCTCTACAACATGGTTCGCATAATGGTAGGCACCTTGCTCTTTATCAATGAGGGCAAGTTCGAGCCAGACTATATTCCAAAGCTTTTGGAAGCAAAGGACAGGACCAAGGCAGGCCGTACAGCGCCAGCGCATGGACTGTACCTCAATCAAGTCTTTTATGGAGGTGAAGTTGATGGCGATAAAGAAGCCTAAAATCAAGATGACTCGTGGCCTTAGGGTTGCAATAAGAATCATCTTAGCGTTTGTTGTTATCTTTGCATTGATACTTATTGCAGCAGAGCGTCTCAATATCGCATCAGTTACTGACATCAACGATAACTTACGCGCCTTCTTTACAGGACTCAATCCTGGTGATGGCTATCCATACAAGATTAACTCGGGCTCAGTAGAGGATATAACTGTCCTAAACGGTGACCTCTTTGTCCTGACCAATCAAGAGACTATGACTCTTGATTCAACCGCTAAGGAAATCAAGACGACAGCTCACACTTATTCAACACCTAAGGTTGCTTCTAGGGGCAGCAAGGCCGTTATATACAACCAAAACGGTAACCGCTTTAGGATTGAGAACAGGACGGATACACTCTTCTCTGGTGAGACAGCGGAGGATGAGAAAATCATCACAGCAGCAATGGGAGCCAAGGGCAACGTTGCACTTGCAACATTCTCCAAGGACTCTGCTTCCAAGCTCATTGTCTATGGCAGCAATTATAAGAAGTCTATCTTTACTTGGGTCTGCTCACAGGACAGCATCACATCCGTTGACCTCTCGGACAACGGAAGCTATGTTGCTGTATCTGTTGTAGGTGCCAGAGAGGGCGAGATATATTCCAAGGTCTATGTCTTTGATTTCGACTACAAGGAGCCACGCATAGAGCAGGAGTATGAGGGTACAGCAATCCTTGCCGTACACTTTGGCAAGAACGACAATGTCGTTGCCATCGGCAATGACTTGATATCATTTATCAAGAGCGCCAAGAATATCGAAAATATTGACTATGAGTCAAGCACGCTCTCTAACTTTGCATTCTCAGAGGATGGCTTTACTGCATTGGTACTCTCCGAGCACGGCAGCACAAACAATGAAAAGCTTGTCTGCTACTCACCATCCTTTAACGATACATTTACAGCAAAGTATGAGTCGGCTGTAAAATCAATAACCATCTATCAGGGCAGACTCTCAGTTTTGCTTGATGACAAGGTTTATGTATACAGGACCAATGGCAACAAGGTCCATGAATATGAGGTAGATAACACAGCAATTTCTGCATTCAATCTTGGTAACCGTACCTATCTCTACAAGATAGGCGAGATTATCAGGTGTAAAAAATAAAGGAGAAAAATCATGAGCAATTCAAGTATGAGCACATTAAAGGCTCAATTTGAAGACATGGGCGATAACGTTTGGACTATCCCAAACATCCTCTCCATGCTTCGTATCATTGCGATTCCTTTCTTCGTTTACTTCTTCGTGACAAAGAAGTATCTAGTAGCAGTTCTTGTAATCTTCATCTCAGGTCTTACAGACCTCTTCGATGGTAAGATTGCAAGGAAGTTTAACCAGATTAGTAAGCTTGGCAAGCTTTTGGACCCTGCAGCAGACAAGCTTACACAGATTACCGTAACAGTAGTTTATTTCAGAGAATTCAATCAGTCTGAGGATAAAGTTTTCAAAATATTCTCGTATGTATTCCTTCTCTTTATCCTCAAAGAACTCACAATGCTCGTAGGCAGCTTTATCTTGCTCTCTATGGACATTGTCCCGCAAGCAGCAATTATCTATGGCAAGGTTGCAACAGCGGCCTTCTATGTGGTAATGGGGCTTTTGATGCTGTTTGCACCGGGATTTGGCGCACTTGCAAAGTTCTGGGTAATGCCACGCACACTTATCATCGTTTTAGTATGCGTATCTGCATTCCTCACACTTGCAGCGTTCACATCCTACATCCCTGACATTGTGACTCGTGTCAAGGCAAGAAATAGTGAAAATGAAAAATCCAACGAAATAGAGGAACAACAGTAAATGAAACAAATGCTTTGTGTAAGATGCAAACAGAATCCAGCGGTTGTGTTTGTTTCAAAAATTGACGGACCAAACGGTCAAGAGCAGGGCGAGACTGAGGGCTATTGCCTCAAGTGCGCCTGCGAACTCAACATTGGTCCGGTAAAGTCGATGATGGACAAGATGGGCATCAATCCTGATGACCTTGACTCCATCTCCGAGCAGTTCAATTCGCTCATGGGTTACAACGATGATGCGGATGACTTTGAGGAGGGTGGCACACCTTCTATGCCTGACCTCTCAAGCCTCTTTGGTGCCCTTGGTGGCAACTTCGGTGGTGGCCTCGGTGCGACAGCACCTAAGGGCGAGGAGACCGAGGAAGAGGACAATAAGGGCAAGAAGAGGCGTCGCAAGAAAGGCGAGAAGGGCGACAAGAAAAAGCGTCGTTACCTCTCAACTTACTGCACAGACCTCACCGAGAAGGCACGCGACGGCAAACTCGATGCGATTATCGGTCGTGATCAAGAGATTGCCCGTACTATTCAGATCCTCTGCCGCCGCTCTAAGAACAACCCTTGCCTTATAGGTGAGCCTGGTGTTGGTAAGACTGCTATTGCAGAGGGCCTTGCCCTTCGCATCGCAGCAGGTGATGTACCAGCCAAGCTCAAGGATAAGGAAATACAGCTTCTTGACCTCACTGCACTTGTTGCTGGCACTCAGTTTAGAGGCCAGTTCGAGAGCCGTATCAAGGGCCTCGTAGAGGAGGTTAAGAAGGAAGGCAACATAATTCTCTTCATCGATGAGGTGCACAACCTGGTTGGCACAGGCGATGCAGAGGGTTCAATGAATGCTGCCAATATTTTAAAGCCAGCACTCTCACGTGGTGAGATTCAGGTTATCGGTGCAACAACATTCACCGAGTATAGAAAGCACATTGAGAAGGACGCAGCGCTCGAGCGCCGTTTCCAGCCTGTCAAGATTGAGGAGCCATCTGTTGAACAGACCTATGAAGTTCTCTGTGGCATCAAGTCATACTACGAGAACTATCACCGTGTTCAGATTTCTGACGCTCTCGTTCACAGGGCAGTAGTGCTCTCTGAGCGCTACATCACAGACCGCTTCCTTCCAGATAAGGCTATCGACCTTCTCGATGAAGCGTGCACATGTGCAAACCTTAGAAACAAGGCTATCTCTGAGGCTGAGATTATGGAGAAGGACTTGGCTGATGCCAAGGCTGATCTTGAGGATATGGAAGCCGATACAGAGAATCCAGATTATGAGGAACAGGCCAAGGCCAAGGCCGAGATTTTGGCCTTTGAAGCCAAACTTCCAGAACTTCAAAAGGCAGCTGCGGACAACACTGTAACAGAGGAGGACCTTGCCAAGGTTATCCAACTCTGGACTGGTATCCCAGCATCCAAGGTTATCGAGTCAGACCTTAAAAAACTCGCTGACCTTGAGAAGAACCTAAAACTCCATGTCAAGGGACAGGACGAGGCCGTTGCTGCTGTTGCAGCAGCTGTTAAGCGCTCACGTATCCAGATTAACGCAAGACGTCGCCCAGCAAGCTTTATCTTCGTTGGTCCAACAGGTGTTGGTAAGACAGAACTTGTTAAGCGACTTTCAGAGCAACTCTTTGATACACCAGAGACACTCATCAGACTCGACATGTCTGAGTTCATGGAGAAGTTTAGTGTATCCCGTATCATCGGTTCGCCTCCAGGATATGTAGGCTACGATGAGGCTGGTCAGCTCACTGAAAAGGTTCGCCGTAAGCCATACTCAGTCATCCTCTTTGATGAGATTGAGAAGGCTCACCCAGACGTTATGAACATCCTTCTTCAAATCCTTGACGAAGGCCGTATTAATGACGCACAGGGTAGGACAGTAAACTTTGAAAATACAGTCATCATCATGACCTCTAACGCCGGCTCAGAGCGCCGTGAAAATGCGCTCGGCTTTGGTAAGACTCAGGAGGAGGCAGACAAGGAGAAGGCAATGAAGGCTCTCCGCGATTTCCTCCGTCCAGAATTCATCGGTCGTGTCGATGAGGTTGTAATCTTTAACGACCTCAAGGACGAGAACTATGCGGACATAGCAGTCCTTATGCTTGAGGAGCTCCAGGAGCCTCTCAAAGACAAGGGAATCACACTCAAGTGGAATGATGATGTACCAGCTAAAATCGTCTCGTTGATGGACTCAGGAGTCCGTGGAGCACGTGACCTTAGAAACGTCATCAGACGTAACATTGAGGACCGTATTGCTGACATAATTATCGAGGCAGACGGAACGCCTGTAACGGGCATAAGTGTGTCGGTTGACGGTGAAAATCTTGTCGTCAAAGCGGACTGATTTTAGGGCAAAATATTGTTGACAGTCGACGGTGGGTATGTTAGAATATTCACCGTCGCAAAGATGCAGGTGTAGTTCAATGGTAGAATTCCAGCCTTCCAAGCTGGTTACGTGGGTTCGATTCCCATCACCTGCTCCATTTTTGTGAATATACGCGCTGATAGCTCAGTTGGATAGAGCATCTGCCTTCTAAGCAGAGGGTCGGGGGTTCGAATCCCTTTCAGCGTGCCATATGGTGGGTATAGCGTAGTTGGTTAACGCGCCAGTTTGTGGCACTGGAGACCATCGGTTCGAATCCGATTATCCACCCCAAAGCCCAAGAGGCGGCTTTATAGCCGCCTCTTGTTTTTATACGGGGATGTCGCCAAGGGGTAAGGCAACGGACTTTGACTCCGTGACTCGTAGGTTCAAATCCTGCCATCCCTGCCAGCAAAGGACCAAGCGAAAGCTTGGTCCTTTGTTTTATACATAAGGCTATTTAGTGTCTAATTACTGTAACCAATTGTAATGATATTTACGCGCGCAATTTGTTATAATATTATGGTAATAATTATAGCGAGGTGACACTCATGCTAGATGAAATCTATGGCCCACTCAAGAGTGGTACAGACATCCGTGGTACAGCAGTAGCTGGTGTACCAGGTGAGGATGTAAATTTAACTGATGAGGCATTAACTGCTATTTCCTACGGCTTTGCTGCTTGGCTTTATGAGAACGTAGTTCCTCAAAGCGGCGAACTCTTTACAGTCGCTATCGGACACGACTCACGTGTGTCCGCTGAGCGCATCAAGGCAGCGGTATTGCCACCACTTCTTGACTGTGGCATTAATATCAAGGACTGTGGACTCTGCTCAACTCCTGCCATGTTCATGACAACAGTTGACTTTGGCTGTGACGCATCAATTGAGATTACAGCAAGCCATCATCCTTGGAACAAGAATGGTCTTAAATTCTTCATCCGCAAGGGCGGACTTGAGGGATACGATATAGAGGCAATCTTGACAAACGCTCAGTACGACGTTCGTCCAGAGTTGCCAGACAATATGCCAAAGGGCGTAGTTGAGGAAGTTAACTACATGACAAACTACGCACAGCAGCTTCGTGAGAAGATCTGTGCAGACGTCAATGCGGACGACTACTCAAGGCCACTACGCGGCTTCCATATCGTCGTTGATGCCGGCAACGGTGTTGGCGGCTTCTACGCTGAAAAGGTTTTGGCACCACTCGGTGCCGATGTAGAGGGCAGCCAGTTCTTAGAGCCGGACGGCATGTTCCCAAATCACATTCCAAACCCAGAAAACAAGGACGCTATGGCGGCTATTTCCAAGGCTGTTCTTGACAACAATGCTGACCTCGGCGTTATCTTTGATACCGACGTAGACAGGGCAGCATGTGTAGCAAGCGACGGCAAGGAAATCAACCGCAACGCACTCATCGCACTTGCCAGTGTAATTGCACTTGAGGGCAATGAGGGCGGTACAATTGTTACTGACTCAGTGACCAGCTCTGGCCTTAAGACATTTATTGAGGAGACTCTCGGTGGCAAGCACCACCGCTTCAAGAGAGGCTATAAAAATGTTATTAACGAGTCCAAGCGCCTCAACATGGAGGAGTGTGTAAACTCTCCACTTGCTATAGAGACCTCTGGACACGCTGCAATGCGTGAGAACTACTTCCTTGATGATGGAGCATACCTCATGACTAAAATCATCATCAAGGCCGCTCAGATGCAAAAGGAGGGCCTCACACTTGATTCCCTCATCAAGGATTTGAAGGAACCAGTAGAGGCAGAGGAGTACAGGGTTAAGATTTTGGACCCAGACTTCAAAACTTACGGTAACATGGTCCTTGAGGAGTTTGAAAAGTGGCTTCGTGAAAACGAGGAGTATGTGGTAGCAAACGACAGCTTTGAGGGTGTGCGTGCAACCAAGACAGCTGTTGATGGCTGGATGCTTCTTCGTCTTTCAGTTCACGATCCAATCCTTCCACTCAATATTGAGACCAATGCTATGGGAGGCGCCAAGAACATCTTGATTGATGCCAAGGGCTTCCTCGCAGGCTTCGATAAACTTGATATTTCCGCATTAGGATAAAATTAAAGCCCACTCAAGCGAGTGGGCTTTTAATTTAATAGTTTTTATAGATATCGTTTATTGAGACATCCTTTTCATCTGCAAGCGCTGCTGCTGATGAGTATTCAAGGGATGTCTTTTCTATATCGCCGTAGGAGAACTTGTTTGCCTTTACTGTACCGTACTTAGTCTCAACTTCTGTTGGCTCACGGTCCATTATTACTCTATCGACCTCAGTTCTGCGAAGGCCAACAGCGGAAGTGTGCTTAAAGATAATCTTAATAAGTTCTTCCTCTTCGTCCTCCTTGCACATTACAGAAAGTGCGTAGGCAGGGCGATTTTTCTTCATATAAATAGGTGAGTACCAAGCGTCGCGAGCGCCAGCACTGATAAGTTTATCAAGTGTAAAACCGAGCACTTCGCCTGAGCAGTCATCTATGTTTGTCTCAAGTAAAATAATCTTGTCTTTAGCCATCGTCACGACCTCCGACTGCGAGTCTGTTAATCTGGGCTGCACTGTAGCCGGCACCAAAGCCGTTGTCGATGTTGACAACGCTTGTGCCTGCAGCACAGGAATTGATCATAGCAAGGAGGGCGGAGACACCGCCAAAGTTGGCGCCGTAGCCAACTGATGTAGGAACTGCGATTACAGGGACGCTGACTTGTCCGCCGATAACTGTACAGAGGGCTCCCTCCATACCGGCTACTGCAACTACTGCATTGGCTTTTCTGATGTCCTCAAGTTTGGAGAGAAGGCGGTGGAGTCCAGCGACACCTACATCGTAGAACCTGTCTACGTTGGCGCCACACATCCACGCTGTGATAGCAGCCTCCTCGGCAACTGGGATGTCAGTTGTGCCAGCTGTGCAAACAGCTACACGGCCAACTGTCTTCTCTGGTTCGCCGATTGTGATACAGCGTGCATCCTCATGCCATACTGCCTCTGGTATTACTGCCTTAACAGCAGCATACTGCTCAGCACTTGCACGTGTGCCAAGTACAAGACCGTTAGCGCTATAGAGAGTTTTGAAAATCTCTACGCAGCGGTCAATTGGCTTGCCCTGGCAGAATACTACCTCTGGGAAACCAGTTCTTTTCTTTCTATCGAGGTCAAGGCAAGCGTAGTTGCCAACCTCTTCAAACATCTTGTCAGCCATTTTGTTCTCCTTGTTCATCCATTGTGCCGGACCTAAGTCCCAATGGATCAATCTCA
>JAUNQL010000019.1 GCA_030536195.1 Clostridia bacterium
CGTAGTCAAGGAACCATTTGCAGTAATCAATGCAGATGACTACTACGGCAAAGAGGGCTTTAAGGTTGTTCATGACTGGCTTGTAAATGGCGGTGCAACAACTGATAGCAAGCGTCACTTCTGCATGGCAGGTTTTGAGCTTCGCAACACACTTTCTGAAAACGGTGGCGTTACAAGAGGTGTTTGCAAGGCTGATGAGAATGGCTTTATGACAGATATCTTGGAGACAGAGAATATCGAAAAGATTGACGGCAAAGCTGGTGTTCGCACTGATGCTGGAATCAATTTCTATCCAGACGACACACTCGTTTCAATGAATATGTGGGGCATCGGTCCTGACTTTATCGAAGGCGTATTAAAGCCAGGCTTTGTAGAGTTTTTAAAGGACCTTCCAGAGGGCAACATCAAGGCTGAGTACCTCCTCCCAATGGTTATCGGCGAGCTCGTTGAAAAGGGTGAGGCAGACGTTAAGATTCTCCACACTCCAGACAAGTGGTTCGGCGTAACTTATGCTGATGACAAGTACGCTGTTAAAGAGGCATTTAAGGATCTCGTCGCAAAGGGCGTATATCCAGAGTGCATTAAATAAGATAAAAAATTAAGGGTGAACGGATATCCGTTCACCCTTTTTTTATCCAATATCATTTGCGACTAGTTCGTTGTTTTCCTTAAATGCCGGTGCTAGTGAATCATCTACTACTTCATTGCCTTCAATCAATTTACATGTGATGAAGAGCCTGTCTGTCTTGACGTAGTTTACAACACCAAATGGGTAGCATGTGTAGAAGATTGCTGTGTCTGGCTCATAGTTGCCATACGATGCGCGGTGGTCAGAAAACTTAAAGTCTGATGCTTTTGCAACCTCAGCCTTAACTATCTCGTAAGTGTAATCTCCATAAGGCATGCTGAGTGTGATTGTCAGTCCCTTTGGAAGAGGTCCATTCTTTGGATCGATCTTGGAGAATCCCTCAAAAACTGTACGGCAGTGGCCTGCAATGATAGGGCAGGTAGCACTAGCTGTCAGTGGTGTTCTCATGCCTGGGAGGGAGCTACACTTATGAAGTCCTGCGCCAAAGCTTAAGCATTCGTCACTTGAACCATAAACCAAATTACAGTTGATGCCAAGGTCATCAGACTGGACGTTGCCCATAATCTGCTTTTCGTGGAATTCGCTTGTATGGTACTTCTTATCAAGCGCATACGAGAGAAGCACGGTTGTAGGCTCCTCTGTTGTCGCCTCTGTGGTCGTTGGAGCAGTAGTTGGCTCCTCGCCGATAGTGTGCTTTACAACTATGATTGAAAGCACTATAGCGGCGATTATGATAATTGCAGATATGATATATGTAATTATCTTTTTCTTCATAAAATACCTCTTTTAGAATAGTATCCAACCAAGGTCAGTTGATGATGCTAGATTGTCAGCACCATAGAGGAAGAGAACATCTTGTATATCGTTCTCTGATACGAGTTCTTTTAGTGAGCCACGGTAGTAGCGTGGGTCAACCATGTAAATCTCATTATAATTCGAAGCGAGGAAGGTTGTAAAGCAGTGAGCAAAAGAATCTTTGATGATAAGGAGTTTACTATCACTGGCAGCACAATTGTTGACAATCCGCGTCATTGCGTGGTTTCCGTCAAGGAAGACCTGATATTTATCCTCTGTTTCAAGCTGTTTTTCGAAGAATAATGAGTCGTAATCCTGGTTATCTATGGTTACTGTAAAGTCGTTATACTTTACAGATTCATAGATTTTGATGGAATCTGGCGACTTTTTCCACAGTCCGCTCTTGGAATAGGAAGTACCATAGAATCCATTAACAGTCGTAGATACGTTGAATTCGTCTGGTTCAATGCCTTTGAAATCACAGTATTCCTGATACATTAAAAGTGCGCCATCTGATGTTAGATGATGGTCTGTTTTGTAGTAGAGTTGCTCATCGGACATCTTAAATGTTTCGCGAAGATCGAGGAGATTTAAGTTTGATGCGCTTGCCAAATCAAAGAGCTTATCATCCTGATAAGTCTCGTGATGCTTTGGCAGGATATCGTCCATTGTGTAACCAGTTGATGGAACGATGATGAGTGTTGCATCAAGTTCATTCTTCTTAGCGAAGGTTTGGAGCGTACCGATGTTACGCTTTGCCTGGGTCTCATTCCACTCGCCTGGCGTTGCGATGAGATATCCATCATCGCAGGAGTAGACGCCAGTTGTGCCATTAAGACCAAGGGCAAGAGTGGCGTATGAGTAGGCACCGACCCACTTTTCGCGGAATGCGAAATGGTCGGCAAGGTAGGTGTCAAACTCGGTCATATACTTGCCACTGGATATGTTCTCCCAAGTAAACTTAGGGAATGTTTGAAGCAGGCGCTTTTCATTTGCTGAGCGCTCAGCTTTTGGTAATACTATCGTCAGTACCATGAATAAGGTGATAAAGGTACAGAAGATAATAGGTAGAATGCGATGTCGTTTCATATTATCCTCCCTCCTTAAAACCTAAAGTACAAGAACGGATTGTATGTGGATGTGACGAGTGCAGATGTGCAGAGGAGCAGGGCTCCGATAACAAGTATGCACTCGATAGCGAGGAAGCCTTTCTTGTCCTTCCATTTTTCGAAAAGGTTCTTGGCTGTCGGCAGACAGGCAATGAAACCGATGATGAGCATTGGAAGGTGGGAAAGGATCTCGTAACTTGCATCGGCTGATGCAGCAAAGTTGCCGAATGAGAAGAGGCCAGTAAAGAAGGCCAAAAGCTCACTCATATCGGTGAACTGGAAGAGCATCCAGCCGAGGCAGACAAGAATAAGTGTATAGATGTGCCCAATTGCTTTTGGCAACTTTTCAAGTGCCCTGAGCATAAATACTTTTTCAAAAATGAGGAGGATACCGTAGTAAATGCCCCAGAGGACAAAGTTCCAGGATGCACCGTGCCAGAGGCCAGTCAGTGCCCAGACGATAAGGATGTTCCTTATCTGCTTTGCAAGGCCGTTCCTGTTGCCTCCGAGCGGAATGTAGACATATTCCTTGAACCATGTGCCAAGTGAGATATGCCAGCGCCTCCAGAACTCTGTGATGCTCTTTGAAATATATGGGTAATCAAAGTTTTTGACAAACTCAAATCCAAACATATTTCCAAGGCCACGTGCCATATCGGAATAGCCTGAAAAGTCAAAGTAAATTTGAAGTGAGAAGGCTATCATTGCAAAGAAGTGACCAGCGACGCCAGAGGTAGGGCCTATGGCGTTTAGTGAGTCAAAGAGATCACCGAATGTGTTTGCAAGAAGGACCTTCTTGCAGAGGCCAACGGTGAAGAGAATGACGCCACTCTCAAACATCTCGAATGATTCGGTGCGTGTCTCAAGCTGGAGTTCAATATCCCTGTATCGAACGATAGGTCCAGCTATGAGCTGTGGGAACATTGTAACATACGCGCCGAACGTCACGATGTTTCGCTGTGGCTTGCAGTTGCCCCTATAAACATCGATAAGGTACGACATTATCTGGAATGTATAGAATGATATACCAATTGGAAGGGCTACTGTCTTAACTGCGAGGTTTGTAAATATGAGGTTTAATGTCTCTGTCAAGAAACCTGCATATTTGAAATATCCAAGAAGTAGGAGGTTGAAGATGATACCAATTATGAGTATCAACTTTTTCCTCTTTTCAAACTTGCCCATCAAGAGGCCAAGAATATAGTTTGATACGATTGAGAGCACCATCAAGAGGATGTATATCGGCTCTCCATATCCATAAAAAAACAAGCTGGTTAGGAGTAACCAGCCGTTTTTAAGTGAGCGTGGTAAAAGGTAATATACAGCAATTGTTACGACTAAAAAGAAGAACAAAAATGTAATGCTTGAGAATATCACCTTATCACCACCTTGTGTTTACTTTTAAAAATTATTTACCGAGGAAGAGGTTCTCCATATCCTCGTGTAAAGGTGCAAGGAAAAGTGCGATGTAGTCGCCGTTTTCGATTACCTTGCATGACTTTGCGATAGCATAACTGTCCTCGTCGTAGTTTTGAGCCTGTGTGAGGAAGTCGTCGAGTTTTGCATCGAGAACCTGCTTGATGCTGTCCTTGCCTGCCTCATCAGCGGCCTCAAACATCAAGATGTCACTTGGGAATACACCGCTCATTGTTGCGATGCAGGCAAAGTCCTTAACCCAAGCAGTATCGATGCCATATAGGCTTGTCAAAGCATCCTCGTCAATGTCCATTGGCTCGTCGTCCTTGACAAGCAATGTAATCTGCTCAAGGACAGCGTGGATGTCTATATCTGTTGCAACATTATTGCCACTCAGTGTTGTAGCTTCAACTTCATTTGAAGTTGTTGCCCCACAAGCTGAAAGTGAAAATACAAGTGTCAATGTAAATAAAAGAGCAATTAACTTTTTCATGTTGTTTCTCCTTGTGGTTCGGTTGTTGTTGGAGCCGTTGTTGGCTCGGTTGTTGGTTCAGTAGACGGCTCAGTAGATGGCTCTGTCGGTTGAGTTGGTGGAGGAGTTGTTGGTGCCTCTGTTGGAGGTTCTGTTGGTTTAGCTGTGTAGTAAACGTCAAACTCCTGACCAGCGTGTGCGAATGTACCACTAATTGTTGCCTTGTCTACATCGTATCCTGAAACAGTTGGGCTTGCGATGTTGAAAGTGTCGCCTGCCTTGTACTTTTCTGAATAAGTATTGAAAACTACGCCATCCTTGTGATAACGGATTGTGAGCGGGTAAACAGCCCAGCTTGGGTCGTATGCATGGGTGTGGAGGTACCATACCCATTGAGAACAGCCGGCTGCTGAGAAGTGAAGACCCATAGCATTAGGGTCGCCACAGAAGTCGTCACGAAGGAAGCCCTCGTCGTTGTACATAACTGATGCTACATCGACAAAGTACCAGCCGTTTGCTGCGGCCATGCCAGAGAGCTTCTGGTTGTAAATTTTGATGTTCGCATTGTTGAGTACTTTGCCATTAGTGCCATTTTTCTTGGCATTGATTGGCGTCATTGATTGAATGTATATGAGTGGGTTATAACCGTTTCTTGCTTGGAATGCGCTCTGGATTTTGTAGCAGAGTGTCCTCATGTTGCTAACAGCACCGTCAACACCAACGGCATTGAGGTCGTTCATACCGAGCATGATGTAGACACGCTTTCTGCCGGTTGCAGCAACCTGATCCCAAACGTTGGAAATTACAGAGCCACGAAGGGCGTTTGTGCTACCAAAGTTACCTACGCAGAAGCTCATGTTGGCGTTGCCAAGTGAGCCGTTGCTTACATAGTATCTGAGCTTTAAGCTAACTGAGTCACCGATGAATACTGCTTCGTTGAAGTAGGAGTTGTCTACATAATCACAGTATGGCAATGCGCCACCTGTGTAGACAACGTTGGATGTCTTCCTCTCGGTGACCTCCTCCTGCTTGGCAGCGCCAGTTGTGGCACCGCCGCCACCGCCGCCGTTACCACCGGTTCCAGCAGTTTCCTCCTCGTCGGTTGCTTTCTCAGTTGTCTTTTCCTGTTTTGCAGTTGTAGTTTCCTTAGTTACAGTTGGAGTTGTAGGAGTGTTGCCTTTGTCATATCTTGGGAGAATGATTAAGGCGCCTACAGTGAGTGTAGATAGGAGTACAATTGCGATAATTCTTTTCACAATTTTTGCTTTTTCGATTTCCATTAGATTATCCCCAAAATTTGTATTACGTAAATGATTTTAGATGTAATTAAATAAATTGTCAATAATGTAAAACTGTGGTATATTTGTACTTAACTTATTTGACTTTTGGAGAGGTAAAACCCGTGGAAATGCTTGTTAAAAACTTGGGTGGATTTAAGGCACTTAGGATCAGAATTGTGTTCTTGATTCTCGCTGTTTTTATCACATCTATGCCACTTGCAACTTCAACTCCTGAGCATATCAAAGTTGAGGAACCAGTGGTGGAAGAGGTGACAGAGGCGCCAACTAAGGCACCTGAAAAAGAGGACAAGAACGTATCCGTTGCACTTGAATCTGTTGAGAAGGATATCAGAATAGGTTTCTATGACGAGGACGGCAAACTTGTTACAGGTTACAAGTTTGAAGTAGTAGTCAAGGATGTAAACGGCAATGAGGAGACTTACGTCGACAACGACAGGGACGGTTACATCATCATCACAGGCATTGAACCAGGCGCAGCAACTGTAACTCCTAAGGAGGCACCAGGTTGTATCTTTACCGCTCCAGAGTACAAAATCAATGTCAAAGATCACGTTGAGTACAAGCCAATCAAGAACGTTGTTGTTAAGAACGATGGTGCCGACACTCACAAGGCTACTGAGTCTCCAAAGCTCACAGATACAGTAAAACTTCTTGATTCAAAAATTGAGGAAATTGTCACATACAAGACTCTTGCTGAGGCAAAACTCACAGTCGATAATCCTTATCCTGAGGAAACAACAGAAGAGACTAGTGAACCTGAGCCAGCAACCGCTGAGGGCGAGACAACAACTGAAACTACAACAGCGGCTGAAACTACTACAAAACCACTGACGACTAAGCTTCTTGACTCCACAGGCAAGAATCAGCTTTACGTCAAAGATGGCGATGACTATAGAGAGGCAACTTATGCCGACTACAGCGAGGACACAACCTTCTATGTTAAGGAAGTAGAAAAGAAGTACTATGGCTGGCAGAATATCGATGGAAAGATGTACTACTATGATGAAAATGCTAACTACGTAGTAGGCACACAGGTTATTGGTGGCGTACAGTACAACTTCTCTCAAACTGGTGTACGTGGTGGTACACTTGGCGTTGATGTTTCTGTTTACCAGGGCAACATCAACTGGGCCAAGGCCAAGGCCGCAGGTATAGACTTTGCAATCATTCGTCTGGGATTCCGTGGCTGGGGTTCAAACGGCAGTTTGAACATCGATACCAAGTTCCACACGAATATAGCTGGAGCAAAAGCTGCGGGCATAAAAGTGGGTGTATACTTCTTCTCTCAGGCAACGACCGAGGTTGAGGCTGTTGAGGAGGCATCACTTTGTATCAAGGAACTTGGCGGTCAATCACTTGACCTTCCAATTTTCATTGATACCGAGACTGCTGCAGGCGGTCAGGGTCGTGCCGACAACTTGTCAGTAGCACAGCGTACGGCAGTATGCGTTGCTTTTTGTAACACGGTCCGCAGTGCGGGATACAGAGCGGGTGTTTATTCAAACAAGTATTTCTTTAATAGCAAGTTGAATACACCACAACTTCTCTCATACACAATTTGGCTTGCTGAGTGGCCATCAGACTATACATCCGAGTCAAAGCCAACTTACTCTGGAAGATATGATATTTGGCAATTTTCAGATTCAGGCAATGGCGCAACTTATGGTATGGGAAGCCAGTATGTAGACGTGAATTACTCATAAAAATTTTTTATTGCATTTTTAATAATTAAGTGTTAATATAGTCAACTGTAATGAACTTAGGGAGGTGTAGGTATGCCTAACATTAAATCAGCAAAGAAACGTGTTATCGTTAACAATGCTAAAGCTCAGAGAAATAAGTCAGCTAATACAGCTCTTAAGACAGCTATTAAGAAGGCTAACGCTGCTATCGAATCAAACGCAGATAATAAAGACGAGCTTGTAGCTGCAGCTGTTAAGAAGATTGATCAGGCTGCAACAAAGGGCCTTATCCATAAGAACAATGCTGCACGTAAAAAGTCAGCTCTTGTAAAAAAGGCTGCTAAGTAATTCGTTCGTAAAATAAACGGCGTTTGGATTTCCAAATGCCGTTTTTTGCTACCCAAGAGGAGATACTATGCATTTAATTGAACTCAAAAATCTCTATAAGATTTACAATCCAGGCGAAAACGAAGTCCGTGCACTTGATGGCGTTAACCTTGCCATCGACGACGGTGAATTTGTCGCTATAGTTGGTCAGTCAGGTTCTGGTAAATCAACCATGATGAACATGATTGGCTTTTTGGATATTCCAACATCTGGCGAGTATATCCTCAAGGGTGAAAATGTAGAAAAACTCACTGATGATCAGCTCTCTGATATCCGCAATAGAGAGATAGGCTTTATTTTCCAGGGCTTTAACTTGATTAACAGTTTGACTGCTAAGGAAAATGTTGAGTTGCCACTCATCTATCGTGGCGTTGGCAAGGCCGAGCGCTCGCAGCTCGCTGAGGATGCACTCGAGCGTGTTGGCATGGGTCATCGTATGACCCATCTGCCAAGCCAGCTCTCAGGCGGTCAGCAACAGCGTGTCGCTATTGCGCGCGCCCTCGCCGCCAAGCCACCAATCATTCTCGCCGACGAGCCGACAGGTAACCTTGACTCGGCGTCCGGCAGGGATGTTATGGAGATGCTCTACGAGTTGCACGAGTCTGGTAGAACTGTTATACTTATCACACATGATGACGGTATTGCAGCCACTGCAAAGCGTATTGTTAGATTCCAAGATGGCAGGATAATTAGTGACAGTAAGGAGAACGACAATGGCAATAGTTGATTTAACTAAGGAATCAATTCGTGCAAAAGCCGATGATATGATAGCAGCAGACAAGGAACTTGCAGATGCTATTGAAAAGATTGAGGATGTAATTGAATGGCTTAAGGCTGATTTTGATGGACAGAATGAGCTTGCATGGATAGAAAGTGTACAAAATGTTAAGGTTTCAGTATATGATTTGCAGAAACTTGTAAAGCAGCAGGCAGACAAACTTGACGACATTGCAAACTTGTTTGACGCATAAATACGTGCCTTTTATGGATATTACATATAATTTTTAGCTTGATTTGTTAAAAATGTATATTGCTAGATTGTTGACAAATTTTTAACTAATCATTAAAATTATTATGTTGAAAATATCCAAGGAGGGCTTGGTATGGAAACAAAAGATAACAGAGCAAGAATTGCAATTTGTATAGCTTTCGTTGTATTTGCTGCATTGATTGTTGCTCTTTTCTCAATGAACTCAGTACAGAAATATGAGATCAGCGATTTGACACCTCTTGCATCAACAACAGTTCAGGGCGTAGCACCTGAAAAGGTTTTAAAGCTTGATGTAGACACAACTAAGGACTTTGGAGTAGTTTCTCTCTGCTTCAAGAACGTTGATACAGGTGACAAGTACATCGTTGACTTTGACTATAGCAATGGATACGTTAAGGACTTAGCAAGCACTTTGCCAATTGGTGATTACAAGGTAAAAGTAGTTAACGCTGGCAAGCTTGGTAAATCAACAACAGTTCCAAAGGCAGTGTATATCACAGCAGACAGCACAGAGATTGCAATTAGTTTTAAATAATTTTAAAGCCGGGTTTTAATAGGCCCGGCTTTTTGTTATAATAGCCACATTAAAGTTTTAGAGGTGCAGTATGGAAATATGGGCACATAGGGGATGCAGTTACAGACATCCTGAAAATACATTGGAGGCCTTTGAGGCGGCAGCAAAGCTTTCTGGCCTTACCGGAATAGAACTTGATGTTCAACTTGCTCGTGATGGCGAGATAGTTGTAATTCATGATGAGAGGCTGGATCGGACAACTACAATGCGTGGCTATGTCAAGGATTGGGCTTCAACTGATTATGCAACTCTGACTAAGATACCTACACTCAGACAAGTTTTAGAGCTCCTTAAGCCATATATGGACGAGGGATTACTTCTCAATATTGAACTGAAAAACAGCGAGATTAAATATGAGGGCCTTGAGGAGAAAGTAATCAACTTGGTCAAGGAGTTTGGAGTAGAGGACAAGATAATCTATTCCTCTTTTAACTCTGACTCAACAAAACTTATCAAGGATAACCATCCTGAGTACAATGTCGCATGTCTTGCTGATGATATGCTCGACTGTCTCAACGACATGAACTTCAAAGTACATGCTGATGCGATTCATCCATATATTCGCAAGACAAATTTACCGGCCTTTGCTTTTGAGGATGTCAAGGTTCGCGTATGGACTAAGGATCCACTTTATCCGCATGAGGCATTCATGCGAGAGCACGATTTAAAGCGCCTTGAGAACAAGGGAATTGATGGTATTTTCCTCAACAATCCAGAGGATTATTTAAAGTCATATTAATTTATTAATACCTTATTTAAAAAAATGCTTGCATTTTGGTGTGCTTTTTGCTAAACTAAATTTCGCTGCATTTGTAGTGGCGTAGCCACAATTAGTATTTAGGGAGGTGCCCAGGTATGGCAAAATGCGAGATTTGCGGTAAGGACGTATCTTACGGCATTAAGGTTTCTCACTCACACAGACGTTCAAACAGAACATGGAAGCCAAACGTACAGAGAGTTAAGGCTATAGTTGACGGTTCTCCAAAGAGAGTATACGTTTGCACACGTTGCCTTCGTTCAGGTAAGGTACAGCGCGCATAATTTTAGCTAAAGGGGAGTTACAGCTGTAACTCCTTTAATATAGCGGAATAGTGTAACGGTAACACGACTGACTCTGACTCAGTTATTTGGGGTTCGAATCCCTATTCCGCTGCCAAAAGAGAGACGACCGTTGGTCGTCTCTTTTTTTTGGCTGCGGACCCATTCGTCCCATTTTTAGTACCACTCGTAGAAAAATAGCAAATTTGTATTGCATTTTTGAAAATTAGAGCATATAATGTAACCAAACCGAACATTTGTATGTGAATGTTCGCCCACGTTTTGTTTTGGAGGATTTTGTTATGGCAGATAAAAATAAGGCTCTTGAAACCGCTATTGCTCAGATTGAGAAGCAGTATGGTAAGGGCGCAATCATGCGTCTCGGACAAAATACTAATTTAAACGTTGAGGCTATCTCAACTGGTTCTTTTACTCTTGATGTTGCAACAGGTATTGGCGGACTTCCAAGAGGCCGTATTATTGAAATCTACGGACCAGAGTCTTCTGGTAAGACAACACTCGCACTCCACGCAGTAGCTGAGGCACAGAAGGCCGGCGGCGAGGCTGCATTCATCGATGCGGAACACGCTTTGGATCCAGTATATGCTGCAAATTTGGGCGTTGACGTTGATTCACTTCTTGTTGCTCAGCCAGACAACGGTGAGCAGGCTCTTGAGATTGCTGAGTCACTTGTTCGCTCAGGCGCTATTGATATCCTTGTAGTTGACTCTGTTGCTGCACTTGTACCACGTGCTGAAATTGAGGGTGAGATGGGTGATTCCCACGTAGGTCTCCATGCACGTCTTATGTCACAGGCTCTTCGTAAGCTTGCTGGCGCTGTTTCAAAATCCAATTGTATAATTATTTTCATCAACCAGCTTCGTGAGAAGGTTGGCGTTATGTATGGTAACCCAGAAACAACTACTGGTGGCCGTGCTCTCAAGTTCTATGCTTCAATGTTAAGAATAAGGTAGCTCCTCCATTTAAAGAGGCTGAGTTCGATATCATCTATGGTCGTGGTATCGCCAAGGAGGGCGAGATCTTGGATGCTGCTGTATCCCTCGATATTATCCACAAGTCTGGCGCATGGTTCTCATACGGCGACGAGCGTCTTGGCCAGGGCCGTGAGAATGTTAAGGAATATCTCCTTAATAATCCTGACTTTATGGCTG
>JAUNQL010000020.1 GCA_030536195.1 Clostridia bacterium
AAAAGGTAACAAGAGGACAGGGCGCAGGTGCTCGTCCAGAAATCGGTCAGCGCGCAGCTGAGGAGAGCAAGGACATCATCACAGATGCATTAAAGGGCACTGATATGATCTTCATCACAGCTGGTATGGGCGGTGGAACAGGTACTGGTGCTGCTCCTGTTATCGCTGCAACTGCTAAGGAAATGGGCATCTTGACAGTTGGTATCGTTACAAAGCCATTTAGCTTCGAAGGTAAGCACCGTATGGAGCAGGCTGAGCAAGGTATCAAAGAGCTCGCTAAGAATGTTGACAGCCTTATTGTTATCCCTAATGAACGTTTAAAGCTTCTCTCAGCTGAGAAGATTACTCTTGCAAATGCATTTGATGCAGCTGACGACATTCTTCGTCAGGGCGTTAAGTCTATTTCTGAACTCGTTGCTAATGCAGGTTACATTAACCTTGACTTTGCTGATGTAAGCTCTATCATGCGTGATGCCGGTCATGCACACATGGGCGTTGGTCGTGCAAATGGCAAGGATAAGGCTGAGCTTGCAGCAAATGCAGCTATCACTAGCCCACTTCTTGAGACAACAATTGATGGCGCTCATGGCGTTATCATTTCTATCACAGCTTCTCCTGAGGTTGGTCTTGATGAGATCACACAGGCATCTGAGATTATCTCTGGTGCTGCTCATCCAGATGCAAACATCATTTGGGGTGTTAGCTTCGATACTACTCTTCAGGATGAAATCATCGTAACAGTTGTAGCAACTGGCTTTGGTTCTGACGGCTTCAAGCGCGCAGAGATTAAGGACAGATACGAAGAGGCTACAGCAGAGACAGACAGCTTCTCAGGTATTATGAGTGGCGATGACGATATCATGGGATTCCCAGAGGACGACGACCAGCCAGCTGGTTCAAGCTTCGGTATGGATGACGGCTATTTCGATGCCCTCGATGATATTTTCTCAAGCAGAAGCTAATTTATTATTGATTTTTACTTTTCACTGTGTTAAAATGCACTAGTGTTTTAGAAAGATTTTGAACTCGAGGTGAAAAAGATGAAAGAGGGAATCCACCCAAATTATGCACAGACAACTGTTAAGTGTGCATGCGGTGCTACAATCGAGACTGCTTCTACAAAGGAAGATCTCCGTGTAGATATTTGCTCAAACTGTCACCCATTCTATACAGGTAAGCAGAAGCTTGTTGATACAGGCGGACGTGTTGACAGATTCAACAAGCGTTTTGAAAAGGCACAGCAGATGAAATAAACAGTTAAAGCCGGCACAACTTAAAGTGCCGGCTTATTGTTTTATTAACGATGATGAGGCGTGTTAAATGAAAGAGATTTGGCAAAATAAAAAAGCTAGAGCAGGATTGATATTTGGAGCAATTGTAATTGTTGCTTGTATTGTCCTTATGGTGGTTAAACTCACTGATAGGGGTACTCCTGTTGAGGTTACCAAGGTTGAAGTAAATGATGTAGAACAGCACTACGATACTGCTGGTGTTATGACATCTGCTTCATCCGATAAATACTATGCCTACGTTGGTATGGTGGCAAAAGAAGTAAAAGTTGCGCCTGGAGACACCGTCTGTAAAGGTGATATACTTGCCACTTTTGACACTTCCGTGCTAAATGAAGTGATTTCAGAGAAGCAAAAGGCTTTAAACGAGGCTCAAGAATCCTATAACAGCGCGGTTCAAGGCGTTGTTGATTCGGAGAATCAAATTAAGGAAATCAACAATCAAATTGCTAAACTTAATGAGGAAAAAGCAAAACTTGACCCTAGCACAAGTTCATCGTCAAGTATTAATCTTCCTGATTTTTCATCAATGACAGAGGAGGAGATTCGCGCATTTATTGATGAGATTTCATCAACAGATGTTAGTGAGTTATCAAACACTTCTCAGGCAATAGATGCTGAAATAGCCATTTTAGAGGCAAGAAAATCATTGGCTGGCACAGGTTCACTTGATGCGATGGTGGATCTCTATAAGCAGAACCTCAATACAAAGCGTGCAGAGTACAATGCTGCGGTAGAGGAGAAACAGCTTTACGAAAAGGGAATAGTTGCACAGTCAGATGGTAAGGTTTCGGATGTTTATATCAAGGAAGGTCAGCCATACAAACTTGTTGAGGACAATTCAGGTAGCATGGATTTATCTTCACTTCTCTCTGGTATGGATACCTCATCACTTGACATAGGTAGCTTGCTTTCAAGCTTTACTGGAACAACTTCATCTTCACCTGAAAAGGGACTTGCAATTGTAGTTGATTACTACGATGGATATACAATAGGATTTACACTTGGTAAGTACGACCTTGAGACAGTCAAGGTTGGTATGCCTGCCAAGATAAACTATATTGACTATGAGTATGAAGGAGAGGTTTCATATATCTCTGCCACTGCTCAGACAACTACTGATATTGTTAGCTCAATGATGGGCGGTTCTTCAACCACTACTTCAAGTAGCGTAGCAGCTGAAGTTACAATAACTAACCCAGACGAGAAACTTGTTCTTGGCTTTGATGCCAAGGTCTCAATTCTCGTAGGCGAGAAGAAAAATGCTTTAACCATACCTGTTGAAGCCCTCATTATAGATGAGGAGAAAACATACGTATATGTAATTGAGGACGGTAAAGCAAAGCGTAAAGAGATTGAGGTAGGTATTTCCTCTGAAACTTATTACGAAGTAACTAAGGGACTTACCGAGGGCGATAGTGTAATACTTAACTCTTCCAAGATTTACGAAGGCGAAAAGGTATATGAACGTTAAGGAAAACATAAGAATTGCGCTCATGGCTATTCGCGCGAATAAGATGCGCAGCTTCCTTACTATGCTTGGTATTATTATCGGCGTAGGTTCAGTTATTGCCATTATGACAATTGGTAATACTGGTAAGGACTTCCTTATTCAAAAGATAAATGAAGCCGGTGGCCAAAGCGTATATATATCTGTTGAGTCGGACTCTGAGCGTTATACAATTGATGGTCTCACTGAGGATGATTTGGATCTGATTCGCAGCATTGACATTGTCTCCTATGTCCTTCCAGAGGAGGATGACATGGGTGGACTTTCAACAAGGTCAATGCCGGATGGTATCTGCAGTATAACGGCTGTTACAGATGACTATCAGCAAGCGATGAACATCAAAACCGACTATGGACGTTGGTTTAACAAGGACGAGGTTACGGCCCATGCCAAGGTCTGTCTTATCAGTGAGTATACAGCCAAGAACTTCTTCCATTCACAGAATCCAGTTGGTAAGACAATTGATATTCAGCTCAATGATCAGCTCATATCACTCAAGATAATTGGTATTTCAACCGATGTTGAAAGCTCGCTTTTCTCGGTGGATGATATTGAGGAAATGATGGCCGGATTTGGAATGGAATTTGACTTTTCCAAGATTGGCTATGTCTATATGCCTGTGACGACCTATATGGACGTCTACGGCGAGACGGAGTATTCAGGTGTATCAGTTGTAACCTATGATGTAAATGACCTTGATAGGGCAGGAGCAGAGGCTGTGGGCATGCTCAATGCTCGTCATGGTGTGCTTGATGACTCCGTATATAAGGCAACCAATATGGCAACACTCGTTGACCTTCTTGATACAGTTATCAATGTATTTACGATATTCATCTCTAGCGTCGGTGCGATAAGTCTTGTCGTTGGTGGCGTAGGTGTTATGAATATTATGCTTGTATCGGTCACAGAGCGTACAAGAGAAATAGGAATCAGAAAAGCACTTGGTGCTCGCACCAATGTAATTCTTTTCCAATTCCTAACTGAGTCTGTAATTATCTGTGTTATCGGTGGTCTAATCGGAATGGCAATAGGTTTTGGCCTATCGTATGCGGTTTCCGTATTTATGGGTATCATTCAAGATATCAACAATTTTAATAGCTGTTGGTTTCTCATCAGCTATTGGTATTTTCTTTGGAATTTACCCGGCACGAAAAGCTGCGAAGATGCCGCCGATTGAGGCACTTCGCCAAACAGGTTAAAAAATAAGCCTTCCCGATAATCGGGAAGGCTTTATTTTTATTGTGCATCCTTTAATGCTCTCTCAAGCCAGATGGAACCGATGTCCATAGCGTTGTAAAGACCTGTCTTTTCAGATGTCTTGATGATGCGCTTTGCTGGTGAGATTTCAGGGTCTGTTGAGATGAGCTGTACTGATACTTTCTCAGCCATCTCCATGTCACCGTCCTTTGTTGTGCTCTTGATAGTGAGCATAACAACGAATGGGTCATACATGTTACCGTAGTACAGTGTGTTACCCTGTCTTACTAAAGGCTTGCCTTTGTAGGTGAGGAATTCATCCTTTTTTGCAGCCAATTTATTCATCCTTTCAAGAACTCACGAACGAGTGTCTGTAAAAGTTCATCTCTGTCGATCTTTCTGATAAGACTACGTGCGTTGTTGTGAGTTGTTATATATGTTGGGTCCTCAGAGAGGATGTAACCTACTATCTGACTGATAGGGTTGTATCCCTTCTCTTTAAGAGCTTCGTAAACTTCGCCCAATATTTCCTTCATCTGAGCATCAGAATCTTCTTTGATAGAGAACTGGATGGTTTTATCTGTCATATTTATACCTCCAACTGATGTAGTAAAAGATATTATACATTAAATATGTGAAATATACAACGTTTAATTAGCCTCTGAGTACTGCTCCGAGTTCCTCTGCAGCCTTCAAAGCCTTCTTAACAGCGCTATTTACTTCCTCATCTGTGAGGGTGTGCTCTGCTGATCTGAAGCGAAGGTTGAATGCAACGGACTTCTTGTTTTCGCCAACCTGAGCGCCCTGATATACATCGAAGAGGTCGATGTTTTCAAGAATCTTGCCTGCCGCAGCAGAGAGTGCCTTCTCAATCTTGAGAACTGGCATGTCTGCGTCGACAACAAAAGCAAGGTCACGTGTTGTTGCTGGGAACTTTGGAAGTGCCTTGTAGATACGAACAAGGTCGGATTTCTCAAAGAGATACTCAACATCAATCATTGCAACATAGGCACGTGTGCCGATTTCAAAGTTGTCGAGAACACCTGGGTGAACCTCGCCAAGGATGGCAACTTCCTTGTCTTCGATTGTGATTGAAGCAGTTCTGCCTGGGTGGAAGATAGGACAGGTCTTAACTGGCTCTACGTCGTAGTCAGCAATGCCACAAGTTGAGAGAATCTTCTCAACGATACCCTTGAGTGAGTAGTATGTGTAGTCCTTGCCATACATACCAAGTACGAGCTGCTGGTTCTCGTTTGGAAGCTCGTCCTTGCCGTTATTCTCATAAACAGTAGCGAGTTCGTAAAGAGCAGCCTTGTCGTTCTTTCTTGTGTAGTTGCGGCCAAGAACCTCAAGCATTGATGGGATAGAGATTGTTCTCATAACGCTTGTGTCCTCACCGAGTGGGTTTGAAATTGTAACACAGTCGCGAAGTTTTGAATCCTCTGGAAGACGGATTTTATCATAAGCGCGAGGGCTGATGAATGAGAATGTCTGTGTCTCTGAAAGACCACAGCTCATTGCTGTCTTCTCGAGGAGATTATTGAATTTCTGACGAGGTGTCAAAGTTGCCTTTGCTACACCTGAGAGCTCTCTTGTTGGGATATTGTTGTAACCGTAGAAACGAGCAATCTCCTCTGAGAGGTCTGCCTGGTGCTCAATATCAATTCTGAAAGCAGGGGCTGTTACCTTGCCGTCCTCAACTGTGAAGCCGATCTTGCGAAGGATTTCAGCCTGCTCATCAGCAGATACTTCGATACCGATGAACTTGTTTGTCCACTCTGGCATGAATGGGAGAACTACTGGCTCCTTTGGAGTTGCGTAGTTGTCGATCATGCCGTTTACAACATCACCAGCGTCAAGCATTTGAACGAGCTCAAGAGCACGGCGAAGACATACGTCACAGTCGTCTGGGTTGAGCTGCTTTTCGAAGCGCGCAGAGGACTCTGTGCGCATACCAAGGCCCTTTGCGGCACGGCGTACAGCGACACCATTGAAGCATGCTGACTCAAATACGATAGTATTTGTGTCATCCATGATTCCAGAGTACTCGCCGCCCATAACGCCGGCAACAGCAACGGGTGCCTTCTCATCAGCGATGACCATCATCTCCTCTGTGAGAGTGCGCTCTTCGCCGTCGAGAGTTGTGATTGTTTCACCCTTCTTAGCGTTACGAACGATAACGTGGTTACCGTTTAAGTATCTGAGGTCAAATGCGTGCATTGGCTGGCCGTATTCAAGCATTACGTAGTTTGTGATATCTACGATGTTGTTGATTGGACGAACGCCCTCTGCACGGAGTCTCTCTCTCATCCAACGAGGGGATGGAGCAACTCTAACATTTTTAACTACTGCACCACAGTATCTGTAGCACTTGTCGTTGCACTCGATGTCAACCTTGAGGTAGTCCTTGACATCTTCGATGCCAGGCTTAACCTCTGGAGTGTGGAGTTTGAGCTCTACACCATAAGTTGCAGCTGTCTCCCTTGCAAGACCGATGATTGAGAGGCAATCAGGTCTGTTTGAAGTGATTTCAAACTCAACTACTGTGTCATCATATCCGATAGCTGTGCGGATGTCTGTGCCAACTGTCTTGTCACAGTCGTCGCCGAGGATAAAGATACCATCCTCAATAGCGTATGGGAAATCGTGAACTGTGAGGCCGAGTTCACCGAGTGAGCAGAGCATACCACGTGACTCAAGTCCGCGGAGCTTACCTGCTGTAATCTTATCGCCTGATGCGATAGTTGATTTATGTCTTGCTACTGGGACATAGTCGCCCTTTGAAACGTTCTGTGCACCAGTGATAATCTGGATGATTTCACCTGAGCCATCGTCAATTTTGCAAACCCAGAGGTGGTCTGAGTCAGGGTGACGTTCGATTTCCTCTACGTGACCTACTACGATGTTCTCAAGTACTGCACCTTCGTGCTCATATGACTCAACTTTTGAGCCGGAAATTGTAAGTGCTTCCGCGAAGTTTCTGTCAGTGTCATCTACCTGAACGAATTCGGCAAGCCATCTCTTAGATAAATTCATGAAAGCACCCCCTTAAAACTGCTCGAGGAAACGTACGTCGTTTTCGTAGAGCATACGCATATCATCGAGACCAAATCTGAACATTACGAGTCTTTCAAGGCCAAGACCGAAAGCGAAGCCTGAATACTTTTCAGGATCGATGCCGCCGTTCTTGAGTACCTTTGGATGAACCATGCCGGCACCGAGTATCTCTACCCAGCCTTCGCCCTTACACATGGAGCAACCAACGCCACCGCACTTAAAGCAAGATACGTCAACCTCGCAAGAAGGCTCTGTGAATGGGAAGTGGTGAGGTCTGAAACGTGTCTTGGTTTCAGGACCGTAGAGCTTCTTTGCAAGTGTATCAAGTGTGCCCTTAAGGTCAGACATTGTGATGCCTTCATCAACTACGAGGCCCTCAATCTGATGGAAGAGAGGGGAGTGAGTTGCATCAACTGCGTCTGAACGATAAACACGACCAGGAGAGATAACTCTAAGTGGAGGTTTTCTCTCTTCCATTGCACGAATCTGGCAAGGGGAAGTCTGTGTTCTAAGAAGGATGTTATCTGTGATATAGAAAGTATCCTGAGTATCACGAGCAGGGTGATCTTTCGGAATATTAAGTGCTTCAAAGTTGTAGTAATCGAGCTCTACCTCTGGACCAGAGATGATGTCAAAGCCCATGCCCTGGAAGATCTCTTTAACCTCATCGAGAACGATTGAGAGTGGGTGTCTGTGACCAACCTCACATGGCTCTCCTGGGAGAGTTACGTCAATAGTCTCGTTTAAAAGCTGAGCTTCCTGCTGAGCGGCTTTGAGTTCGCCCACTCTAGCGTCGAGTTCGTTTTGAATGTACTCACGCACTTCATTGGCTACCTGGCCAATGATTGGTCTCTCCTCAGCGGAGAGGCCACCCATCTGCTTTAATACAGCAGTGAGTTCACCTTTTTTGCCGAGATACTTAACACGAATTGTGTCGAGTTCCTCGAGCGAACTTGCAGCTTTGAGAGCTGCTTCAGCATTCTTTCTGATTTCTTCAAGTTGCTGTCTCATATTTTTCCTCCTTTTAATTTGGGACGAAAAAAACTTCGTCCCCACAAAGTAGGGACGAAGTGTAAACTCCGCGGTACCACCCAAATTCCTAGTAAACTAGGCACTCAAGACCTCGTGACGTGAGGCTGTCGGAAACTGCTCAGGAGTGAACTTCGGTCAGTGTCCTATGTGCTGGCTCTCAACCGGTGACCAGCGCTCTCTGTAATAGGCGTGTGCAAACTTACTCTTTCCGTCAACGCGTTTCTTTTAAATTGTTACTAATGCATTTTAACACCTAGATATTATAATTTCAACTATTAGTTTATAAAAGGGGACAAATATGGTAAAATTATAGCGGTGGTGATAATTATGAAGATTTATACTACTGATGAAATTCGCTTCGTCGAGGAGCGAGAAAATGAAATAGGCATCCCTTTTATTAGGCTCATGGAGAACGCAGGTGCTGCATGTGCTAAGAGGATAGAAAAGTATATAAAGCGCGACAACACGGTCTGTGTTGTCTGTGGTAAAGGCAAGAATGGCGGAGATGGATTTGTCATTGCAAGGAAATTGGTGGAGGCCGGAGCGCACGTTGTAATCGTGCTAGCGCAAGGCGCACCACTTGCAACTGACGCCCTCGAGATGTATCACAAAGTCGACTCGATGATAGTTGATATCATCAGGTACGACTGGGACCCAGAGGGCGCAGAGGAAGCCATCTCATCTGCCGATATTATTGTCGACTGCATCTTTGGATTTGGCTTCCACGGTGAGCCGGATGAGGCTTGCTCCGAGGTCTTTAAAATGATCAATATGTCAACTGCATTTATAGTTGCAGTTGACGTTCCAAGCGGAGTCGATACTGACACTGGCGAGGCTTGTAAGCACGCTATTTGTGCCGATTTGACGCTCGCTATTACAACCCTTAAACCAGCCCACGTTTTCTTCCCTGCAAGGGAACTCTGTGGTCAGGTTTCAGTAATTAATATCGGCATCAGTGCAGAGGCATTATCGTCAGTTTCACCGAGGCTCAAGAGCCTTTCACTATCCGAGGTTTCAGAGATGATTCCAACGCGTTCAGTGACGGCTCATAAAAATGATTTTGGCCATGTACTCTGTATCGTTGGTAGCAGGAATATGCCTGGTGCAGCCTGCCTTTGCAGCGGGGCTGCTTGTGTGGCAGGAGCGGGTCTTGTAACAGTGGCTTTTCCAGAGTCCGCGTATGCATCCCTTGCTAGTGGTTACAAGGAGGCAATGCTCCTTCCACTCCCAGAAATCGATGGAAAACTTGCTGCAACAGTTGAGTGTATTTCACTCCTTCAAACATACATGGCAAAGGCATCTGTTATTGTAATTGGACCAGGATTGTCGGCAACAGAAGACGTAAAAGAGGTTGTCTTCTCGGTGCTTAGGAGTGCTAAGTGTCCAGTGGTAATAGACGCTGATGCTCTCAATGCGATAAGCTCTGATTTATCAATACTTGACGAGGTTTCAGTGCCTCTTGTTTTGACGCCTCATCCAGGTGAGATGTCAAGGCTCACAGGCCTTACAAGGGACGAGATAGAGTCAAATAGGGAAGGTATTGCAGAGGAGTTTTCAAAGCGTCACAATGTAACAGTTTTGCTCAAGGGTGCTGCAACAGTTGTTGCTACCGCAAATGACGACACGGTATATATCAACAACAGTGGCAACGCTGCCCTTGCGACTGGTGGTTCAGGCGATGTCCTCTCGGGAATAATTGGTGCGTTGATAGCGCAAGGGCTTTCGGCCTATGATGCTGCTTGCGTCGGTTCATTTATCCATGGAAATGCGGCCGAAATCGTGTCAAAGGACACGAGCGTTGCCGGAATGGTAGCATCTGATTTGTACGCAGGCATAAGGAAAACGTACCTTGAAATGGAGAAGTAAACAAAATATAGTGGGGATTGTAAAGTGCTTTTACTTTACAATTCCTTTATTTTTATTTTGCCCTTGTATATACAATCTACCTTTGCTATAATAGATTGAATTATTATCTATTATAATAGAGTAATTATGTTTATTTTTATAAGGCAAGAGGGAAATAATGGGTAAATTAATCGTTATCGAAGGACTCGATGGTTCTGGTAAATCCACACAGACCGAGCTTGTTTTGAAGTATATTGAGAGCCAGGGGACAGAAGTTCACCAGATTAAACTTCCTGATTATGGCTCGGAGTCTTCTGCTTTGGTACGTATGTACCTTGGTGGCGAGTTTGGTAATAAGCCAACCGATGTTAACGCATATGCAGCTTCAAGCTTCTATGCTGTTGATAGGTTTGCAAACTTTGTAACCAAGTGGAAGGATGACTATGAATCAGGCAAGGTTATTCTTGCTGACAGATACGCAACATCCAATGCTGCTCATCAGATGACCAAGCTTTCAAAGTCCGATTGGGATGAATACCTTAATTGGCTTGAGGATTTTGAGTACGTCAAGATTGGCGTACCAAAGCCGTCACTTGTTGTTTTCCTTGATATGCCAGTTGAGATCTCTCAAAAACTTATGACATCGAGATACAATGGCGATGAGGGCAAGAAGGATGTTCACGAGGCCGATGTCTCATACTTGCTCGCATGCCGTGAGGCAGGGATGTATGCAGCGGAGAAGCTTGGCTGGAGCATCATCAAATGTTATGAGGGCGATGAGCCAAGGGCAATCGACGCTATTGCAGCGGACATAGAAGCACTAGTAGCAAAGGTCATTTAACGGAGGTGCAATATGGAACACGTAGTTGAATTCGCCAATCAAAGTGATTTTCCACAACTTATGGCAATGTGGCGTATGGCCTTTGCCGATTCAGATGAGTACATCCAAACTTTCTTTGACACGATGTACAAAGATGGTCATGCCATCGTATCACGTGAGGAGGGCATTGCTGTTGCATGCGCATATTTGCTCCCATGCCAACTCGTAATCAATGGTCATCTCTATAGCACGTATTACCTCTATGCTGCAACAACACACCCAAGCCATAGGAACAAGGGACATATGTCAGGTATCCTTCGTATGGCAGAAGAGGTTGCTGTTGAGCGCGGTATCGACTTCATTGTTTTGGTACCTGCTGAGGATTACCTTTTCAATTACTATGCTAAGTTTGGCTATCAAGTAGCCTTTTACAGCAAGATTGTCCACTTTACCCGTGAGGAGTTAAAGGGACGCGCATTGGAGCCTGACCTTACGGATGCATTTTCACTCGATTTACTTAGGATCCGTCAGGAGTGCCTTGGATTTGGTGATTACATTAACTGGGGCAATGACGGCATCAAGTATGCAATGTTTGCGCACAACGCATCATCTGGTTCAATCGCATTCACTAGTGATGGATATGCTATGTACAAAATGGGCAAGAACGTAGTATACGTTCGAGAGATGTGTACACTTGCCGACCCGGGCGAGCTTTACACAATGCTCCTTTTGGAGGAACAGGCTGAACGTTTCACATT
>JAUNQL010000147.1 GCA_030536195.1 Clostridia bacterium
CTTTCAAAATGTATTCCCCATATTTCCCTAGATGCTTTTAAGATATAATACGCGCATTATAATATATCATTAACTAAAGCATTATATCACGCGTGAAAATAAATATCAATTGGTTACAAAAAGAAAAGCCAAGTTGGGTGTCCCCCAACTTGGCTGTTTTCTATATTCCCTTACGTTCTGTGAGTTTTCTCTTGGACGGCGCGGTCGAGAGGCCTGAGCCGCCGACATGACCGTGACAGATTGCCATTGCAAGAGCATCGGCGGTGTCATCTGGCTTTGGCACCTTGGAAAGGCCAAGAATTTTCTTGGTCATTTGCATGACCTGCTTCTTGTCCGCTTTGCCATAGCCTGTGACCGCCTGCTTTACCTGCAACGGCGTGTATTCATACACCGGTATGCCATTGTTTTCGGCGCAGAGCAAAAGCACGCCGCGCGCCTGTGCTACGTCGATTGCGGTCTTGACATTGGTCTGGAAAAAGAGTTTTTCCATCGACAGTGCTTCTGGATGACAACGCTTGATTATATAGTCCATATCCTCGTAAATTTCAACGAGTCTTTTTGGAAATGGTGTGTCCTTATCGGTCGTAATAGCACCAAAATCCACTATGGAAAATTTTGCTTTGTCATAGTCCAGAATACCCCAACCAACGATTGCATATCCTGGGTCTACACCGAGAATTCTCATAGAACTTCTCCTTAAAAAACTTAAATCTTCTGAGCGATATCCCAAGCTGCCCAGATAGCTGTTCTAAGGTTACCAACCTTGTTACAGTCACCTATAAGATGGACGTTCTTGCCCTTTGGAGCAAGAGGAGTTGATGTGTAACCAACAGATGTGATTACACTGTCGCATGGGATCTTCTTCTCGCCGTCTGCATTCTCGATAACTACGTAGCCATCGCCTATTTCCTTAGTCTTGGTATTGAGGTAAACAGGTACCTTGTTTGACTTGAAGTAGTCACGAAGGAAGGATGAGTTTGCAAGGCAGAGATTCTTAACACACATGAGGTCATCCTGCATCTCTACGATGATAGGATTTTTGCCCTTGCGATGAAGATCATAGCCTATCTCAGAACCTGTGAGACCGCCACCGATGATAACTACTGTATCACCAACGCTCTGCTTCTCAAGGAGATAGTCAGTTGCATCCATAGCCTTGTCAGCGCCTGGGATAGGCAATGTCTTAGCCTTGGCGCCTGTTGCGATGATGTACTCGTCAGCCTTGATGTCATCAAGAGACTTAACCTCTGTGCCCAGATGAACCTCAATGCCCATCTTGTCAAGCTGACGCTTCTCCCACTCGATAAGAGCTTTATCCTGCTCTTTGAAATCTGGTGCAGCCGCAGCGATAAATACGCCACCAAGCTCGCCTGACTTCTCATAGATAATAGGCTCGTGACCGCGTAGTTTAAGGCGTTGAGCAGCCTCCATACCAGCTATACCGCCACCGATGATAGCAACCTTTTTCTTCTTAAGAGCCTTGTGAAGCTTGTACTTTTTAGACTGCATTGAAGCAGGGTTAATTGCGCAACGGCACATGCTAACTGACTCAAGGAGATCCTGGTCATTTGCTGACTTGCCGTGCTTGGCCATTGTAAGGCAAGCGCCATGGCATGAAAGGCATGGCTTGATGTCCTCTTCCCTGTCCTCAATTACCTTAGTGAGCCAAGTTGGGTCAGCAAGGAACTGTCGGCCGATAGCAACAGCATCAATCTCGCCGTTCTTGACAGCCTCTGCACCAGCCTCAAGTGTCATACGACCAGCGCATGCAACAGGGATGTCAACGAACTTCTTGATATGTTTAACCTCTTCAAGGTTACAGTTGAGTGGCATGTACATTGGTGGATGTGGCCAATACCAAGCATCATAAGTACCATTGTCACAGTTGAGAAGGTCATAACCAGCGTCCTGAAGGTACTTTGCAGCCTTCTCAGACTCCTCCATTGTACGACCAACTTCAACAAAATCTGTCTCACCAGGAACTGCGCCCTCGCAGAATCCCTTTGTCTTAGAAACTACTGAGTAGCGAAGAGAAACTGGAAATTCCTTACCGCATGTCTTCTTAATTTCCTGTACGATTTCTACTGCGAAACGATAGCGGTTTTCGAATGATCCGCCGTACTCGTCATCGCGGAAGTTTGCATAAGGAAGTGTGAACTGGTCTAGGAGATAGCCCTCATGAACAGCATGAATTTCAACACCATCAACACCAGCCTCTTTGCAAAGGCGTGCTGTTTCACCGAATGCATAAACGATATCAGCAATCTGCTCCTTAGTCATAACAGGGCAAGTAACGTCCTCTGCCCAACGGTTAGGTGTAGCAGATGGAGCTGTTGTCAAGTATGCAGGGTCCATAATTGGCTTTGCAACTGTACCGATAATCTTGTTGTTGATGAGCATAGTCATCATAGCGGAAAGCGCAAATGAACGGCCTACACCGGCTGTCATCTGAATGAAAAGTTTCGCACCAGTCTTGTGAACTTCGTCCATAAACTTCTTAAGCTGGTCAAATTTCCACTTGTGCTCGTAAAGCCAAGCTCCGCCAACAAGATCCTTGATAGGTGCAACGCCTGGGATGATAAGACCGCAGTTGTTGTCTGCGATTGTCTTCATAAGGCGTGCTGCTTCCTTGTCGAAGTGGTTTGGCTCACCAAAACCGAAAATGCATGTGCCGCCCATAGGTGCGAGCACTATGCGATTTTTGATCTCGAGTTCGCCAATCTTCCACGGTGTGAACAGTGGTTCATACTGTTTTTGCATAATTATCTCTCCTCATTAAACTGTCAATGCATAGCCTGATGTCTTACATGCCTCTGCATCAACTACATTTTCATCACATACAAGTGTACCATTGATGAATACC
>JAUNQL010000021.1 GCA_030536195.1 Clostridia bacterium
CCTTGTTACGGCCATAGCCTGTACCTACGAGGTATGTGAGGTCCTTTGCTGTTTTGAGATCCTTAACCTTACCAACTACCTCATCCATAGCCATGATAGCGCTCTGCTCTGAGTTGATCTTGCTGCGAAGAGTTGTATCGGCAACGATTTTGCCGTTCTCATCTAATATAACTGCTTTTGTGTATGTAGAACCTACGTCACAACCGCCAAAATATTTCATATTATTATCCTCCGTTTATTACCAGCATTCGCTGTCATCAAAGTCAACAAGTGATGGGTCAATTGGCTCCTCTTGCATAACGAGTGACATGTAGTTGTTGATATCCTCACGCATGTCGCGACGAGAGATAGATGTGCACTCGAAGAGGTCCTGTTTTACCCATACAAAGTTGATTCCGCGCTTTCTTGCTTCTTCCTCGAAGAGGCCGTTGATAGCACCAACGCCCTTACAAGAAATCTGGTCAAACATGATGATCATATCAGCGTTATACTCATCAACCTTTGCCCAGAGGTCATCGAACATTACGTGAATACCGCCCTTGGTATGAACACGCATTGTTGCACCCTGAATCTGCTTTGCAATGCCTTCAAGCATTGTATCCTCAGATGTTGTGTCGATGTTGTCAAAGCCCATGAAATCAATCATATCAGCAACAACATCAACGCCCCAACAGTTGAGAATCCAAGCGTTGAAGTTTGCGTACATGTTAGCAGGTGTGTTCCAGATAACTGCTCTGTGCTTAATTGTCTTTGGACACTCGCGGTTTTTAACCTGCTCACGAAGGTATGCGTTTACTTTCTTGTCGTTTTCAAGACAAGGTGTCTCACCACCTGTTACCTGGTGCTCAAAGATACTGTAGAGCCACATTGTACTACCAGTGTGAGGTGGGATGTCTGTACGGTTAAGTTCCCACTTCTCGCGGCGAAGTTCAACCTGTTCATTCCAGATTTTGATAGCGTCGCGAAGTGCGTCCCAATCGTACTTTGTATCATACTGCTTCTCAATAAACTCAATCATTGAGCGAAGCTCTGCGATGGCGTAATCCTGTACGTCGTCGCGCTTCCAACGAAGTGGAATATTGAGTGGGAATGTTGGGAGCTGATAACGTCTGTCCTGAAGTGCTGATGTCATGATAGAACCATCGCAAGGCATGTTGCAAGAAACAAAGCCCTTTGCAGCAACTACTGGATAGTCGTCATCGATAGCAATACCGAGTTCTGTTACAGGGAGAGGACATACATCAGCTGGAAGTCCATAGGACTCTGTCTGAGCGATATAGTACTCTGGTGAGTGACAGTTAATAAGAGATGGCAAATACTCAGGAATCTCCTGCCAAAGGATTGGCTTGAGGTCTGGGAATCCCTTAAAGATAAGTGCTGGGATAAGCTCATCAACTGGGAGAATCTTCTCACCAGCTTTGATAGCCTTCTCATCGTTTGGATGAAGGTGTAAGTCAGCCTCAAAGAGTGTATCAAGAAGCTGTGTAACTGAAACTGCGAGAGCATTCATGTTGTTTCTTGATGCCTTGAGTGCTGCGCCACGCGCACCTTCCATAATTCTATCGTAGAATGATGGAACCTTGAGGTAGTCAAACATCCAACGATAACGGAAGATAGCCTTAACATTAGTTACTGGGTGACCAAGTGCCCACTTTAAAAGTGTGCCCCAAAGTTCACACCACATCTTATAATCATAAGCTGTATCCTTAAGTCCACGCCATTCGCGGTGCTTGTAGATACCAGTTTTATCAGTATAGATGCTACCAAGTCCTTTATTTTCAGCCATTAGTTAGCACCTCCTGTTTTCTGAATCTTTTTAATCTCAACTGACTCAACGAAAGCCTGGATACGAGTTCTAAGCTGGCCTGCGCCGGCGATTACGTACTCACGGTCAATCTGGAGTACTGGAACATCGTCGCCATCATCGAGGAACTTAGCGTTCTCGAGCATTCTCTCATAGCCCCAGAAGTCGCAGAACTTAGCCTGCTCATAGATGATGCCGTCGGCATTGTACTCCTCATAGAGCTTGCGAGCGATGTCGTGGCGCTCCTCGATCTTTTCCTTGGACATGAAACGAGGACACTGATTCTCCTTGAGATAGAACTCACAAACCTGCTCAAGTGCTGGTCTGTCAGTTGTAAGCGGAATCTGCTTTCTGCCTGGGATAGAACCGAAGCAGTAACGGTCAGCAACAACGTAAGCGTTGCATGATTCCATAATCTCAGAGAAAGTATAGTCATCAAGTTCTGAACCAACAACTACGAAACGTGCACGCCATGGGTTCTTCTCGTCTGGCTTTCTCTTCTTGATGTCCGCATAAGTTTCCTTAAGATAAGGGAGAATAAGGCTTGTTGGACAAGCATAACTTACGAGGCAAAGGATGTGGAACTCGCGAGGTGTAATTACCGGATTCTCTGCCTTGCGAAGTTCTGAGATGCCCTCAAAAATCTTGCACATCTCATTGTGCTCCTTAACTGCCTTGCGGATAGCTTTGTCAGAGATATCTACGCCAAAGTTCTCCTTCATCTTGTCAAGGAACTCAACCTGAATCATATGCTCATAGTGCTTGTTGCCATGCTCCGTAATCTTCATTGGAGCATCGAGGAATCCGTGTGTAAAGTTAGGATTGTCGATGAGTCTAAACTCAACAACATTCTCAACTACACGGTTCATCTGCTGACATGTGTCTGTACCAGCCCACATATCAAGGAAGTTATAGCCGCCTTCGAAAGCGCGCTCAACAAGAGCACGGCTATAACCACAAACGAAGCTCGACATATAGTACTGTGAGATGTCGAGTGAGCCGGTGTTAGGGGCTCTGAGTCTTACTGAGAAGGCGTTGCCAACGTTCAAAAGTACCTCAGGCACGTAAAAGCATGTGTAGCCTACGGCTACGCCACCTTCACTCTTAGCCTGCTGAACAAGTTCGTTGTTTGCCTGCTCAAGAAGGTCCTCATAAAAATGAATGTGTTTTAAGTCTTTCATTTTTAGGCGTTCTCCTTTGTTTGTTAAAATTTTATCTAACCTCAAATATTATAAAAAAACGCGCGCGTTAAAACAAGACAAATAATATTAATCCGCGTATAGAAAATCTAAGTGAATTTTTATTAATTATGTAAAAAAAAGAGGACAACCGAAGTTGTCCTCTAAGTTGCCTATGAAATTAAAGTTGCTCCTTAACCTTAGCAGCCTTACCAACGCGATCACGAAGATAGTAGAGCTTGCTACGACGAACCTTACCCTTGCGGATAACTTCGATCTTTTCAACGTTAGGAGAGTTGATTGGGAATACCTTTTCAACACCTACGCCGTATGATACACGACGAACTGTGAATGTCTCTGAAACTCCGCCACCGCGTCTAGCGATTACAGTACCTTCAAAAACCTGGATTCTCTCTCTGTTACCTTCCTTAATTTTAACGTGAACCTTTACAGTGTCACCGATGTTAAACTGAGTCTGGTCTTCTTTAATCTGGCCTTCTGTGATGATTTTAAGTGCATCCATTGTTTTATCCTCCATTAAAAAAATCAGAACGTTCATACACAGTGACTGCCAGAGGACCGTCCGGGAAGTTGTTTGAACTTGCCGTTCAAACGCTCAAATATAATAACAGAAAAAATTTATCATTGCAAGTATTTTTTTTGGTGCTATAATGTTTAGCGAACTTCATTTTTTGAGGATAATTATTTGGAGATGATTAGAAATGGAAGTACAATGGATAGGAACCGCTACCGTTGAAGTTCGAAATGGTAACGATGTAATTTTAATTGATCCATACAACCAGCCTTACAACAAGAGATTTAAAAAGATCTCTGAGAAAGAGATGGAGGGCGTTAAAGCAATCTTTATCACTCACCCACATCTTGATCACTTTACCAAGATTGACCAGTTCTCAAAGCAGGCTGGCAACTGCCCTATCTACGTAAATGCTAAGGGTATTGAGACTGCAAAAAAGCATCACTATAGGACAAAAGAGATGTATGAGATCATCGTTGGTGATGAGATCAAAGTTGGTAGTCTCACAGTAAGAGTTCACCAGGGCCGTCACTGTGACCTTGACAAGAAACTCTTCTTCACATTTGCTCACAGACTCTTAAACCCAGTAAACATCTATCGTGCAGCTAAGATGGGTATTGAGCAGAAGCTCACATTCACAATCGGTGACCTTGACATCTTCTGCTTCGAAATTACTGATGGTGACAGGACTGTATTCTTGATGGGCTCATCAAACATCTACGAGCCAGCAACTCGCCCAGAACACATTGACATGCTCGTTTACCCATTCCAGGGTCTTCGCCTTGACAATATGTTCCTTCACTCACTTTCAATCATGGGCTTCTACTCTGCTGACACAATCTTGTTTGATCACTGGGACAACGCATTCCCACCTATCACAACAACAATGGAACTTGATAAATTCCTCCCACTTGCAAAGCAGAACTTCCCACAGACACACTTCATCACACCATGCCGTGGTGAGTGGTACAAAGTTTAATTACAAAAAACAAAGGGTGCTTCACAGCACCCTTTAATTTTTTATCTTATGGAATATAAGCAAACTCCTGTATCCAGTAGTTTACACCCTGATATTCACACCAAGCGTAGCCCATTGCATTGTAGTCATGCTTCTCTGAGAGGATGTTTGCCTTATGTCCAGGTGAGTTCATCCAAGAAGTCATAACTTCAGAAATGCTAGTTTGACGAATTGCAAGGTTCTCACCACAAGCGGTCCAGTTTACACCAGCAGCAGTAAGAGCTGTATCGAAATATGAACCATCTGGTCTTGTATGCTCGTATGTACCATACGTTGTATACATAGTAATAAGTTCCTTAACTCTAGTACGAGCAGCAATGCACAACTTGGAATCCATCCTAAGTGCATTCTTACCGACCTTAGCACGTTCAGCATTTACAGCGTTCAGCATATCCTGATCATAGAATTTGTAAACATAGTTGTTATAATCAGAATTCGTCGTTGTAGTTGAAGCAGCGGTAGTTGCTGGTGCAGCAGTTGTAACAGGTGCTTTGGTTGTGTCCTCAGCCTCCTCCTCTGTTTCCTCTTCCTCTGCCTTAGTTGTGGTTGTGGTTTTTGATTCCTTCGTAGTAGTCGTTGTTGATGCTTCCTTTGCATCCTTTTTCTTATCAGTGCAAGCTGAGAACGAAAGAACCATAACAAGTGCAAGTACTATTGAAATCGCTTTGATAATACTTTTCTTAGTCATATTATCACTCCTTCTATTTGCTACATCAATTGTAACACATCAAGGAGTATTTAAAAACACAAATCGTTCATTTTGGGCAAAAAAAAGGGTGACCAACGGTCACCCTTAAAACTACGAACGGTAAATTATTCTGGCTTTGCTGCGCCACAGCTTCCACAGAACTTGCCTGTGTTGCCCTCGTTGCCACAGCTTGCACATGTCCAAGTGTCATCAGCAGGAGCTTCTACTGGAGCTTCTTCAACAACAGGAGCCTCTTCTGGCTCTACGTCAACAACTGGTGCAACAGGTGCTGGTGCTGGCTTTGGAGCCTCAGCTGGCTCTGCTGCCTTTGGAGCATCTGAACCAAAGTTTACGATTGGCTGTTCAGATGATGGGAAGCAAAGCATTACGATTACTGCGATGTTACCAACTGATGGGATAAAGTTTGCAAGATAGAACCACCATGGGAAACCTGCGTCACGGAGACGACGGATTGACATTGAGATGCCAGCGATTGCAATGAATATACCAAGGATACCAACTGCAAGTGTGAGGATCACACCGATGATTCCTAAGAGTACGCTATCCTTACCAAAAGCAACTGCAAAAACAACAGTGATAATTATTGAAACGATAAACTCAACGATACATACTGCGAGTGTAGCCCACCAATAATCTGGTCTATTTGTCTTACCTTCGAAGTCTTTCCAATTTTCAATCATTTTCTTGAAAGCATCAATCATTTAAAACAACTCCTTCAAATATTGATATGTTTATTATAAATACTGGTCGAGTATATTGTCAATGTACTCGTCCTTCTTTATTTTCTGTCCACGGTAGAGTTTACCACTTGCCATAACCATCTTGAGGTTTTTAAGTGTCTTTAAATTCTCAAGTGGGTTCTCAGCTGAAACAATGATGTCGGCTGACTTGCCAGCCTCAATTGTTCCAGTTACATCGCCAAGTCCAACGATTTCAGCATTCTTCTTGGTTGCTGTGTAGAGCGCAAAGGCAGGAGTTACTTCGCAGTACTTTACGAAGTATACGAGTTCACGCCACATATCATAGTGGCGGATGAATGGGCAGCCTGTGTCTGTGCCGATGCCGACTGGGATACCCTCGGCAATACACATCTTGGCACAGTCAATGATGCCATTCATAACGATCGTGCCGTTGCGCTTACCAAGTTCATCAGTGTGGCTGACGTCGAGGTCAAAGAGGCAGTATGGAAGCGCTGGAGAGATGGTGCAGACATGAGCGGCACCGCGCTCCTTAAAGAGACGGATGATTTCATCATCCGGCTTGGCGCCGTGCTCGATTGTGTCGACACCGTTCTCAAGCGCTACACGTACGCCCTCTGGGCTCTCGACGTGTGCTGCAACCTGATAGCCAAGCTTGTGAGCTTCATCACAAGCGGCTTTTACGATGTCTGGCGACATGCGAAGTATACCCGGCTCGCCGTCCTCGGTAGCATCCATTACGCCACCGGTAATCATAAGTTTAATCAAATCTGGTTTGGTGGCGTGGATCTGCTTTACGTGCTCGCGAGCCATCTCTGGGCTCTCGGCCTCTGTTGCAAGCGAACCAGCGAAGTGGCCACCTGGCACTGATACCGCTGTGTTCGCAGCGAGGATACGAGGGCCAGCAATCTTGCCGGCATTTACCTTGTCCCTGATAGTGCCATCAAAGTCCAAGATGCCGCCAACAGCACGAAGTGTTGTGACACCAGAGAGGACTTCGTCACGAACATATCCTTCCTCCATCTTTCTCATCACAGCCTTAACGCCTGGGATTGAGAGGAGCTTAAACACTTTTTTATAATCCACTGGCTTGGCATTTGCCTTTGGCGCATTGCCGGCAACTGCAAGATGGACATGTGGATTGACAAGACCAGGCATCAAATATCCGCCCTCAAGGTCGATTATGTCATATCCCTCAAGATTTGCGTCCTGCTCTGGTACAACGGCCTCAATCTTGTCGTCAACTACCAGTACGCAAAGCCCTGATTCTGGCTTCATGTCTTGGTTTCCAGACAAAACATAGCCATTCTTAAAAGCAAATTTCATTGAAATTCATCCTCCTGTAAAGTATATATCCTTTACACTATACGAAAACAAATGCCATAACTAGGAAAAATAGTGTAATACATGCAAGTATTCTAAAGAGATTTTTCCTCATCTTTTTCACATCAGCAGTAAGCGGAGGTACGTAGATAGGTACTTTTGACACCTTGTGCCTTATGAATGAAATGAGGTTGGTCAGCAAGCAGATTGCCAGCATTATGCCACCAATAGATAGGGCAAAGAACGCAATTACAACAGCTGCCTCGTCCTCATACTCAAGCACTGTCTGCAAAAGTCCAAGTGAGAACAATGTCGACCAAACAGAGAGTGTTAAGCGTGAATAATACATCGGTTTCATTATGTGATGTATTGGACCCATGTCGAGGCGATTCTTGCGATACTCTTTCTTCTCAATCTCCTCTATTCGCTCTTCCTCTTCTGTCTTCTTTGCTTTCTTCTTGTCGCGTCTCTTGGCAACTGTTATTACGATAAAGAAGATAACGATGAGAGCGAGGAAAATGTAGTATACCCACATTGGTGTTGAGTCATAATTCCTTGCAGCAACCTGAACTGCGATGAAAATTATACCAAAGATGGTGTACGCCCAAGCCTCTACCCTATTGGCCTTAGTCTGGGTTTGAGGTGCAATAAGCATATTGCGCTCAATAACAATTGAGATTAAGTCCTCAAAGATACCCTGTCTCTCACGTGTTGCGATAGCGCTCAACTGGTAAAGTGAGCCCAGCTCATGATAGAAGCACTTTGGAAGTGTATCGTTATCGCGAACAAATTCCGTCATCCTTGAAAGGAAGTATGGGGAATCAGCCGCAAAGCCAAACTCCTCTGTCCTAAAAACAGAAGTCCACGCAAGATCAGATTTCTCGCCTGAGGCAAGGAGTCCACCAAACTTTTCAAAGACCACATTGGAGCAACGAACAACCTCACGGTTGTGCTCAATGTCGCTCTTTTGGAAGATGCCATCAAAGTCGATGTAGTCCTCATCGTCCACATTCTGTGGAGCACGCCAATCAATATAGCCCTGCTCCTCTACAGTCGCAGTCTCTACCCGCTCGACGATGTCGTCCCCTTCCGCTGTCTCCACTGCGTCCTGAGGCTCAGCCTCAGGTGCAATCACTACGGTTGGAATAGCCTGGCGCTTTGCAAGTGCAAGCGCGAGCTCGTACGCCTCGTGGAGAGCCTTGAACTCCTCAGGATGTTCCTCTGGGTGAACCTCACGGGACTTTGCTGCATAGGCACGCTTTATATCTCTTAAATTGTCAGTAGGCTCAATGCCAAGTATTTCCCAACAATTCATCAATCTTCATCCTCTTCATCATCGAAATCAAAGTCTCTCATAAATACGTCAAATCCAGCCTCTTGGTTTTCAACCATATCAAGAAATTCGACGAACTGCTTCTTGCTGCGCCTAATCTTCTTAGAATCCTGGCTCGAGAGAATCTCGAGGAAATGGTGTGTGTTCATACCAATGATATCTCTAAACTCACCAAATGACTCCTCATAAAGGCGTTCTGCCCTTGCAATGATTGCCTTGTTCTCCTCCTCATCTCTTGGGAGAATCTTGAGCTTTTGGAGTTCAAGTTGCTTCATTGCAATCTCTTCATCAGTGAGCTTGATGTTTTTATTTAAGATTACTTTGTTTTTAGTCTCACCAGTTGAAACGCACTGTACATCAACTTCCAAGATACCGTTGATGTCGTATGTGAAGCGCACGTCACAGCACTCCTCACCGGCCTTGTTTTTCGGTACCTTGATTTCAATATCACCAAGGAGTGTATTGTCACGGCAATACATGTTCTCGCCCTGATAAATCTTAAAGACCATCCTGTCCTGCTTGTCGTTTACTGTGTAATAGCGCTCCATGTGCGAAGTTGGGAGAACCGAGTTTCTCTCAATAATTGGAGAGAAAAGTGGGTCGTCATGTTTGGCATAGTTGATGACGTTGGTGCCAAGTGTAAATGGGCAAACGTCCGTGAGGATGGTATCCTTGATATCCTCATCACGGGACTTGATGCCCGCTACAACGCCGGCACCAATGCCGACTACTTTGTCAGGGTCGATGTTTGCCTTCATCTCGCGACCAACAAGTTGCTCGATGTACTTGGATACTGTAAGCATCTTGGAGGAACCGCCGACCATGACAACGTAGTCGATGTCCTTGACCGTCATAGACGCGTCATGGAGTGCACGGCGAATTGGCTCCTCAATTCGCTTAAAGAGCGATGCGCTAATCTCTACAAGCTTCTTGCTTGTGAGAGTAGCCATATATGAATCCTCTCCGATGGAGACGGACATAATTATAGGTTCGGAATTGTTAAGTGCGATTTTGCACATCTCGGCCTGCTTTAAGATGATTGCCTTGGTCTCTGAACTGAGCTCATCAACCTTGATGCCATTCTCGTCACAGAAGTACTGTGCAATTGCTACGTTCCAGTCGTCGCCACCGAGGTGGTTGTCGCCTGCAACCGCAGCGATTTCAATTATATTGTCAAATGCATCAACAACGGATACATCAAATGTACCACCACCGAGGTCGCAAACTAGGAACGTTGCATCCTCCTCATCGTCCTTGCGGTATGCAAGGGCGGCAGCGGATGGCTCGTTGATGATTCGCTCCACGCGAAGGCCAGCAAGCTCGCCAGCCATCTTGGTAGCGTTTCGACCGTTGTCATCAAAGTATGCAGGAACAGAAATTACCGCTTCCTCAACTGGCTCGCCAAGGTACGCCTCCGCGTCCTCTTTGAGCTGGCGAATAACAAAAGAGGAAAGCTCAGGTGCTGTAAACACCTTGTCCCCTACTACTAATTTTTTATCAGTACCCATAAATCTCTTGAAACTGGAAACAGTTAAGTCCGGATGAGATATGAGCCTGTCTTTTGCAATCTTGCCGACCAGCACCTGCTCACCATCATCGTCAATACCAACGCATGATGGTGTCAAGAATTCTCCAAAAGAATTTGGTATGAGTTCACTCTTGCCATTCCTAAAAACGCAAACGAGTGAGTTGGTTGTACCAAGATCAATTCCTACAATAGCCATAATATTCCTCTTTAATATTTCAAATTACTTAAAAGTATGTTACTATAATACCATATTTAGTTCATATTAAAAAGGGGTGATGATAGTGAAAGTCTGTAGTTTCTGCGGAACCGAGATGCCTGATGAATCCAATTTCTGTCCATACTGTGGCCTGAGAGTAACAGATGAAGGTATCACCAGCGATTACTATCAGGACCTCTACGAAAAAGGTATTCCAAATGTACCAGAGGACTATGGCGAACTTGTCGTTCCAAGAGTTCCAGAGATGAGCGAAGAGGACAAGCAAAAGCAGAAGAAGACGCTCACCATCACCGCTATCGTCACCGCTATAGTAATCTTTGTAGTTGCCCTCTTCTGCGGCTTCTACCTTGGTGGTCATAGCAAAGCTGAAAATGCTCTAATCTATGAGCCAGGTAAACTCTTCACACAGGGCGACAACCAAGTCTACTTAAACGAGACACTGGATATCAAATTCGTCTGTCCAAATGACTGGGACTGCAAACTCGAAACCGAATTTGAGACCAAGACCTCTGGCAGCATCGAATTCTCCGGCTGGTATGAGGACCGCATCGGCACCTTTGTCAGCTACTCGTGGGAGTACAAGCATGATGCACAGGACGAGTACAACGACTGGGTTAACTTCATCAACTCCGAAAAGAAAGATATGCTTCTTGAAAAGCTCGAAGTTGAGGTCTGTGGTCGCCAGTTTATCGGCTACATCCGAACCAATGGTCTCGAATCCATCGGCTCCATCGAGATGCAGCTATACGGCGATGCCCCTCAGGGATACGTTGTCAACATCGACGTTTACGCCAAGGACAAAGAAGAGGCACTAGAAGTGCTCAGCCACTATCAGTAGGAGGTGACAAACTTGAAAGAGGAATTAAGAAAATTACTTGCAACAATCATTAAATTGAATCAGGAACTTTCCAAAGCTTTCTGGAAGTTTGTCGAGCTCTATGCGCACGAGCGTGCGAACGGTCGTCGCTTTGACTGGAGCAAACTCACCGAGCCACAACCGGCTTATTACAAAATCGGCATTGACCAGAGACTGATCAGTTACCTAATGGATATATCCGGTTTCAACAATGATATGTAAGTTAAAGGGGACGCCAAACGTGAAGGTGTAAGATGAAAGTAGACACTTAAAAAAGTGTCTACTTTCTTTTTTTG
>JAUNQL010000148.1:0-841 GCA_030536195.1 Clostridia bacterium
TTGGATGATATGTGATATAGATAGCACTGCCTGGGATACCAAGCTCACGCTCGAAGAGGTCACAGATTTGACCGGAGAGTGTGTCAGATGCAGCAGCGTTAACATTACCAAGAAGGCTAACTTCTACATATGCACCCTTTTCAAGTTTACGGCCTGCAAACCAGAGGTCGTAGTTGTCGTTGATACCAACCATCAAATAAGCCTCAGGCTTACCAAGTGTACCAATAAGTTTTCCAAGTTCAGATTTGATAACTTCCTTCGTAGCGTCATCAACTGGAACTGTTATTTTAGAATCAATAAATGGCATAGACTCCTGCCTCCTTTTGTAATTGATAGAATTCGTCTGTATAGCGTGTATTGTCATGGTCATCAAAGACCTTGGCATAACCGTTTTCTAATAGAAGTCTCTGAATCATAGTCTCGCCGTCCTCTAGATAGACGTATGCGAGTACTCTGTCATACTTGTCCACTACCTTTTCGTCATACTCAAGGTAGATCTTACTGCCACTTGGCAATAAAGACTTAGTATAGTTTGAAGCATCTACGCCTTCCGCTGTGTTGACCTTGCCAGAGTCTTCTGGTGCTACACTCTCAGGGCAGTCCACATTGGCAAATCTTACCCTTGTGCTCTCCCCTTCGAGATCAATAATTATCGTATCACCATCAACAACTCTTACTACCTCATAAGGTCCTTCTAAGTCAACTGCAACAGTTGTTGCTTCAGTCGTTGGTTCATCAGTGACTGGAACTTCAATAGTACAAGCAGTAAAGCTAAGATAGATGATAAGAGCGAGTATTAAGCTCAGTGTTCTATTCTTCATTTATAATTGCTCCTGGTACT
>JAUNQL010000148.1:887-2844 GCA_030536195.1 Clostridia bacterium
GGTCGTCATCACCGTACTGTTCAATCATGTGAGTGTTGCCTGTCTTGCAGAAGTGTGCATTACCTGCTTCTATAATTTCCTCTACACCATTAAGTGTAATCTTAGCAGTGCCAGAGAGAACATAGATAACTTCAAAGTTGGTTGTGTGAGTGTGCTCACCGATTGAGCAACCCTTCTTGAGTGTTGCTCTCATGATTCTGTTCTTGCTATCAAAATACATCTTGGCAATTACATCACCGTTACCACCATTAAACTCATGGAGAATAGTGTCCTCCATGTTATTAAACTCTATTTTCATAATTTACTCCTTTGCTGCAAGACGCTGTTTATAGTGTTTGAAAGTCATTACAAATGGAATCAATGAAAGAAGGCAGATGATTGCGCCTACAAGGAAGATGTTGCCGTTTGGAATGTATTGCATTTGACCAGATACTTCATCTATAAAAGTTTGGCCAGATGATTTAACTGTTGCTTCGCCGAGAAGTGAACCGCCAATCCAAGGGATTAAAACGAAGAACAAGATCCAGATACCTTCGAACTGTCCTCTGCGGTCCTTTGGATAAATCTGCTTTGCCCAAACCTTGGCAGTCTGGAGAATTGTAATATAGCCGATACCTACAACCAAGATACCGATGAATACATGTAAGTTAAAGTAGCTGGTTGGATCAACCTTGGAAGCATCAACAAAGTATGTGATGATGCAACCAATTACGTTTGCAATTACACCAAATACAATGATGTATGGGTGCTTGTTGTTATTGATGAACTTGGCAACAGGGATAGTTGCAAGCATAGCAATAATAAGTGGAACCGCTTCAACAATACCCATGATGTCAGCTGTATAACCAAGATAATAGATAAGGTAGTTTCCAATATAAGCGAAATATACATTAAAGCCTATAAAGAATACAGCAAGACCAAGGTGCAAGAAAACAAGTTCCTTCAATTTAAAGAACTCTTTAAAGTTAAATACTGAAAAGAATTGGTGCCAAAATGTACCATCCTTGTTAGGTGTTACATCGTCATTTTTGTTGAGTGTCAAAAATGAGATTATACCACAGAGGATTACAAACACACCCATTACAATAAAGAGGCGCATGTAGTTGTCGTCTGAACCAACGAGGAGACCACCAACAATGGTGCCGACCATTGTACCAATAACTGGCTGAGTTGCGAGTGCAGCACCGATGCTTCCCCTATTCTCATCAGTCAGGATATCGTTACACCAGACATTAAAGCCTGAGTCATTACCCATGGAGCCAAAGAAGCTCATTACTGTATCGGCAAGTACAACCATTATTCCAAGGAAAACATAAGCGTCCTTTGAAATAAATTGTGTAAGGCCGAAAGCAATGGTAAAGATACCCCAGAGGATGTATCCGAGCCCAATGAAATGACGGCGCTTGCCAAGTCTGTCTGACCACGTTCCAAAGAAGAACGTTGAGAATGTTGTTGCAAGCGCACTAAAGATAAGCATACCAGTAATTATAGATGGGTCCTTGCCTATCTTAGCATATACAAATGTGTTAAACCATTGGTTCTCCATGTTCCAGCAGAGTTGGCCAGCAAGACCAAGTCCCCATATAAGGAGCCACATGGAAAACTTACTTCTCTTCTTTTCCAAAATATCACCTACTTTTAATAAAAGCTGCCTTGAGGTAAGGCAGCTTTTAAAAGTGCATTATTAGTCGATCTTCTTAAGGATGTCCTTTAAGTCGTCAAGCTCATCCTTTGTAAGAGTGATACCCTTACCCATCTTTTCATGATCTGGAGCCCAGTCACGAATGTCATACTTTGGTGCGCCGCCGTTCCATGAGATAAGGTTAACCTCACGTGTCCAGCCCTTGTTGTTCTCTGAGAATACACCAAACTCTTCTACGATTTCATACTTGAATTCTGGCATTTTTACGTCCTCCTTTTATATTACTAATATATAAACTGTCTAATTGTGTCCTAT
>JAUNQL010000149.1:0-2476 GCA_030536195.1 Clostridia bacterium
GGAGCAACTCTGCGAACTCTTCAAATCAGTATTGTCTGCAGAGGAATTCTACGCAGACGACAACTTCTTTGAAATGGGCGGTACTTCCCTCTCAGCTTCAAAGGTAACGATGCAACTCATGTCCAAGGGTCTCAAGATTGAGTACCAGGACATCTTTGACAATCCAACTCCAGAGGAACTTGCAGTATTCATCGAGTCACAGAACGCTCCAGAACAAATCAAGAGTAAGGAAATTGTCGAGAAGAAAGATCTCGGCATCATGGAGGTTCTCAAGAAGAATACACTTGCCCACGCAGATGAGGTTGAGCGCACATCAATCGGTGACGTCCTCCTCACTGGTGGCACAGGCTTCCTTGGCATACACATCCTCCGCGAACTCATCGAGCGTCGCGAGGGCAAGATCTACTGCTTGCTCAGAAAGGGTAATTCTGACTCAGCCGAAATTAGGCTCAAGAATATGCTCATGTACTACTTCGGTGAGATCTTTGCCGAAGAGTTTGGCAAGAACCTCTTTATCATCGAAAACGATATAACTGATGAGAACCTCAATGAAGTACTCAAGGACATCAAGTTTGATACACTTATCAACTGCGCAGCATGCGTTAAGCACTACGCTGCGGATGATACAATCGAGCGCATCAACGTCTTTGGCGTTAAGAACCTTATCTCAATCGCTAAAGAACGTGACATTAGAATGATTCAAATTTCAACGACTTCAGTACCAGGCGTACATACACCTGATACATACAAGAGCCGTGTAATGATGCACGAGAATGAGCTCTTCGTTATCGACGATATGGATAACAAGTACTGCATCTCAAAGTACAATGCAGAGCTCTTGATGCTCGATGCAATCAGCAAGGGTATGCGCGGTAAGATTATCCGTGTTGGTAACCTAATGGGCCGTGACAGCGACGGTGAATTCCAAATTAACTTCAACACGAACGCATTCCTCAATGCGCTTCGTGGCTTTGCAACGATTGGCAAATCACCTATCAGCCACGGTACAGACCCAATGAGCTTCTCACCAATCGATTTGACCGCAAGAGCAATTGTCTTGCTCGCAGGTACAAACGATATGTTCACAGCATTCCATGCTGACAACCGCTACGGCTTTGATGAGATGCAACTGATTGAGGCCTGCAACAAGTGCGGAATCAAAATCGACCCAGTATCAGATGAGGAGTACTATGCTGACTACTACAGGATGCTCGGCGACGACAAGGTCAATGCGAGACTTCAGGGCCTCGTAACTAATGACCGCCCTGACTTGCATATGGTTGAAACAGATAATCTCTTCACTGCAAACGTACTTTATCGTTTGGGCTTCCGCTGGCCACTCGTTGACTATGCATATCTCGAGCGTGCAATTGAAGGTATTCAAACACTCGACTTCTTTGGAATGGACGACCTAGATGACGACGAATAGTGATTTCATAAAACTTTATATCGCTGATGTCAGCGTGCTGTCGGACCCGGTCCTTTTTGACCGAGCGCTTCGCACAGCGACACCTAAGCGGCGCGAAAAAATAGACAGACTGCGCCAAGAGAAGGACAAACGTCTCTCCCTGGGCGCAGAGTGCCTACTTAAAATTGCGCTCCAAAATGAAGGTATTGAATCTTTTGAATATCAATATGGCGAGCATGGCAAGCCATATATTGATGATGAGATAGAGTTTAGCATTTCTCATTCGGGTGACTTCGCGATTTGCGCGATATCAAACAAGGATGTCGGTTGCGACATCGAACAGATCGGCACTGCCGACCTAAAACTCGCAAAGCGCTTCTTCACGCAGGCCGAATACGAAATGCTCTCATCGTCCACGGAGGACATAGATACGTTATTCTTCCGTCTCTGGACGATGAAGGAGAGCCTCATAAAGCTCACCGGCAGAGGCATTAATCAGCCACTAAATTCCTTTGAAGTGGACGTTTATAAAGGTAAAACACTTTACAACGGCACGATTTACCACTTCAAAGAGTATGAAATTGATAAAAATTACCGCTGCTGTGTTTGCAGCGAAAGCGCTTGCAAACCTACGCAAGTCAACGTAGATTTGGGAAAAGAGGTCATAGGATGAACAAGAGAAAATCAGTCGCAGTACAACTTATTAACTTCATATCTGTGCTCCTGATAGTAGGACTGACAATACTATTTATCTGTTCCTACATCGCAATGGGAAAGCTCGCAGAAACTGAAATATCAAAGCTCACACGAACAGTTACCACATTCTATACAGACCTCTTTGTATATGGCATGCAATCAACTGATGTAAAAGAAACATTTGATACTCAGGAGATTATCGACTGTGGTTCATATGTCTGTGAATGGTTCAATGTAGACTATGCCTATGTGTATGAACCAGATTTTGAAAACAACACAATCAAATATGTTGCCGTCTCAAAGGACGCCTACATTCAAAACGATGAGGTTGATAAGAACCATTACCAAGGCAAAGTGGTAGAACACAAATTC
>JAUNQL010000149.1:2486-2836 GCA_030536195.1 Clostridia bacterium
AGGATATCTGGGACCACAAAGATATCTTCGCATATCTTGAAGTTGATAACGAAAACGGTCATGAGTTCTCAACAATTATGGTTATTGAGGATAGTAGCGGTCACAAATACTTCGCAGGTGTTGACTACTCCTACTACAAGGTAATGGATAGCATTATGACCTCATTCAAGATTATAGCTATCATCACCTTTGCTGTTTTATTTGGTATTCTTACACTGGTTTACTTTGTTATCAAGAAAAAGATTAATAAACCAGCAACCCTGATAAGTGATACAATGCAAAACTACATCAAGGATGGTAAACGCGAAGCAGTTGAACTTCCAATTAGTGGTCAAGATGAATTCGCGATG
>JAUNQL010000022.1:0-2251 GCA_030536195.1 Clostridia bacterium
AAGTTTATTTTAAATGAAATCAATGCCTCGGAAAGAATTGCGTGCCTATAGTTTTCAATAGCCTTGTTCTTGCTTTCCAATTCCTCGTTAATCTTTTGCTCTTTTTGAAGTTGGGCGGTTACATCCATAAAACCGATAACAGCGACATCTGGCTCGTTGCTGCGAATTACAACAACGCGCATGATGCGCTCAGCTTCATTATAGATTTCCCTAATTGTGAACTCTATTTCGCTATTTGTTTTTAAAAGCTCACTCATATACTTGTTGTCGATATAGCGCAAGAGGAGTTCCCTGTCATCAGGGTGTATATGCTCCTCAACAAAGCGCTCCATATCGTGCCTTCCACCATTCATAGTGAAGACTTGAGAGAACTCATGATTCATATAGAGGATTTCAAATGTATCCTCCTTTAAATTAACTGAATATGCTGATGTAAACGCCTTGAGGAAATAACGAGTTAATGGGTTGAATGCCACTTAATGTCACCTTACTTCTTGAGAAGTCTCATTGAATTTACTATTGCAAGGACCATAACGCCGACGTCTGCAAAGACTGCAAACCACATGCCGACGATACCAACAAGTCCGAGGAGGAACATGAGTGCTTTCACTACGAGTGAACCTATGATGTTCTCCTTAACTATCATCTTAGTATCGCTTGCGATTGCAATCGCATCGGCTACCTTGGATGGAGTGTCGTCCATCAAAACAACATCCGCTGCCTCAATTGCAGCGTCGGATCCAATGCCGCCCATTGCGATACCGATATCGGAGCGAGCGAGTACTGGTGCATCGTTGATGCCATCGCCAACGAAGGCAACGAGACCACTGTTCTCCTCCTGTCCGTTTATAACTTCCTCGAGTTTTTCAACCTTGTCCTCTGGAAGGAGTTCTGCATAATACTTTTCGATGCCTACGTTGCGTGCAACGTTTGCAGCAGCGCTCGCGTTGTCACCGGTAAGCATTACAGTATGGTCGATGCCGAGGTCGTGAAGAGATGCGAGTGTATCCTTCGCATCATCACGACTCTGGTCATCGATGATGATGTAGCCGACAAGTTTACCGTCGGCTGCGATATAGACACGGGTGCCAGGAGCAGTGCTCTCGGTGATGCTGATTTTAGCAGCTCGCATGAGCTTGGCATTGCCTGCTAAAATCAAGTGGCCACCAGCTACGACGCTCAGGCCGTGTCCTGGAATCTCCTTACAATCAGTGATGCGTTCCCTGTCGATGTGACGTCCACCATTCTTGTAGTAGAGGTCCATAATTGCCTTGGCAATTGGATGGTTGGACTGACACTCAGCATAAGCTGCAAGTGTCAAAAGCTGTGACTCCTTATAGTCCTCAGTTGATGAAACCTGGGTTACAACAAATGTACCCTGTGTAAGTGTACCTGTCTTATCAAATACAACTGTACCGATGTCATTGAGCGCTTCAAGGTAGTTAGAGCCCTTGATGAGGACGCCGTTGCGAGCCGCAACGCCAAGTCCCGCAAAGAATGCGAGTGGTACAGATATTACTATTGCACAAGGGCAAGCAATTACAAGGCAGATAAGGCCACGATAGAGCCATGCCTTCCAAGCTTTAGTAAAGATACTTGGAATAACTGCTACTAAAAATGCGATTGCGATTACAACCGGTGTGTAGTAACGAGAGAACTTGGTAATGAACTGCTCGGCTGGAGCCTTGCGCTCGCCAGCCTCCTTCACAAGTTCGATAACCCTAGTTGCTGTTGACTCTGAGAAAGGCCTTGTTACCTTAATTGTAATTACGCCGTCATTGTTGATGAAACCAGAGAGCACCTCGCTGCCTGGAATCACGTGGCGTGGTGTTGGTTCACCTGTTATCGCAGATGTGTCAACATAGCTCTCGCCTATTGTTACCTCGCCATCGAGCGGGATGCGCTCGCCTGGGCGTACAACAATGCGCTCACCAACAGACACCTGCGATGGGTGAACTGCCTGCAACTCGCCACGCTGGATATAGGCAACGTCTGGGCGAATATCCATGAGCTCAGCGATTGAGCGCTCGGACCTATCAACTGCGATATCCTCAAGTATCTCACCTATCTGGTAGAAGAGCATTACTGCTGCGGCCTCTGGATATTCGCCGACAATAAATGCACCCAGACTTGCGATTGTCATGAGGAGGCATTCGCTAAAGAAATTCTTAGCCTTAATCTCGCGGATGAGTTTTGCAACAACATCCATTGCGAGGATGATATAGGCAATGATGAGGAATGGGAGTCCAAC
>JAUNQL010000022.1:2312-11238 GCA_030536195.1 Clostridia bacterium
AAAATCAGCGTGCCGAGGGCAAGCCTCTTGAGTTTCATCTTGTCAGCCTTGCTAAATTTTATGTTAAAGAGCTTGGTAGGATTTAAATTCTTAAGCCCTTTCAATTTTTCTAATTTTGTAAGATCTAATTTCGCCATTTCTTAAATTCTTCCTTATTTTTATAATTACATTTCCTCTTGTTCAGCAATGTGCCTCTTGCCGTTTTTGGCTGTGCGCCAAAGCACGAACAGATTGAGGAGCGCGAGCAAAACAAAGAGTGCGAGTGATACGAGAAGCAAACGTACTTTGAGGAAAGCAAAGAATGCATAACATACCGCACCAATTGCCATCGAGATGCCTAGTGCAATGCCCATTGACAGTGCAACATTGGTGTTCTCCCTCAGGACAGATAGTTCGTCATCCCAGACAAGTTTTGGCTGGATACTGTCGAGATAAATTCCCATATAGGAACTAAAGGTGATAGACAATATTGAAAGCATTATTGCCACCAAAACGTAAATAAAGTTTATATGAATCAAGATGCATGCTGGAAGCAAATACATCCATATTCCGATGAAAGTTAAGAGGAAAGATACAAGCACTTTGATGTCCCACTGGGTGTCGTATGAGACTGGGATGTACTTCATAAATTGGAAGTGCTTTCCCTCTCTTGAGATTGAGTTTGAAGCGATGGAATTGAGAGAGCTCATAATGAGTGAAAATACAACTGCTCCCACAATTAAGAAAAATCCAACTGTCTTAGGATAGTTTAAATTGTAGACACGGAGCGCTGGAAGCGACGCATCATACGTCTGCATCTTGAGGATGATCAAGATGAATACAGGCCAGATGAAATTTGGGATTACACAGTTCGTAAAGAAGGATGGTGTACGAACTAGAATCCTAAGTTCCTTGATAAAGTAGGCCTTAAACGGTGTTGTCATCGTTGATGACTCAAGAAGCTGCGAAAGTCCACGTGTCTTGGCCTTGCCGTTGGCAACCAAGTTCTCAAAGCCCTTGAAATAAACGAGCTCGGAAAGAAGGAGCATCAATGATACTGCTACAACATTGATGAGCAAGTAAATCAAGAGGTCAGTTACGCTGCCGTAGGCAATTGCCTTTGAGATGAAGTGAACTGTTGGGAAAATCCTGTTCATGTACTCAACGAACGGGCTGTTCGTCTCGGTTACGAAGAAGTGAACCGCATCCTCAGCGGATGATGCGAGCACTCTGAAAAGGATTACAAATACTAAAATTAGGAACGCGAGTACCACAGCAGTTATACGCTGTACGCCCTCTTTGTTCTTAACAAACTTGGTAAAGCGCATGACTATCATCGATAGTATGCCACAGTAGCAGAGCGGTAAAATTGGGAGCGTCACAATTGCAAATACGCTGGACACGTATGACATAACGCCTGGCTTGGCTGCGAAGAAGAAACCTACCAAACTTGCAATTACCATGAAAACTTGCATTGCATTGTCAACATAGTAGGAAACTGTAAACTTGGCAGCGACAAGCTCCCACGCCTTAACCGGCCACGGTCTGACGAACTCGATGTCACTCGAGAAATAGAGTTCCGAGAAAATGACATTGAATCCAAAGAAGAGCGAGAACAGACATATCATATGGAAAACCATTGCAACGCCTAGGTCCTCAATGTGGAAATATGACAGTCCGTCAACGAGACCGTATGTCATAAGCGCACAGAAAATAGCAACCGGAACAAAGATGAACAGCACGACAACTGCTACGACAACTTTCATGGTTATGCGCGTGCGCTTGTCGCTTGACTTGCTCATCTGAAGCGATTTTATAAAGGATTTTGTTAGTGCGATATAAGTTGACATCTTATTTTTCTCCGGTCATCTCAAGGAAAATCTGTTCAAAGTCCTGTCCTGGATATTTTGCTGACAACTCATCCATTGTGCCGTAGAAAATATCTTTGCCGTGGTTGATTATGATTATCTTGTCGCAGAGCTTTTCTGCAACCTCCAACACGTGAGTCGAGAAGAGGACACAGTTGCCCTTGGCTGCGTGCTCACGCATCATGTTTTTAAGCTCATAAGCGGATTTTGGATCAAGTCCAATGAGTGGCTCATCCAAAATCCAAACTGGTGGATTGTGCACGAGAGCCGCAGCAACCATTGTCTTTTGACGCATGCCATGCGAATAGCTCTGCATTGGCAAGTCAAGCGCGTCAACAAGACCGAAGCGAGTTGCAAATATCTCAATCCTCTCGCGACGAACGTCAGTTGGAACTTTATAAATATCAGCGATGAAATTCAAAAACTCTATGCCCTTAAGTCGCAAGAACATGTCAGGACTATCGGCGATGTAGCCGATAATCTCCTTGGCCTCAAGTGGGCTTTTCGCCATATCAAAACCATTGACATTGACCCGTCCACAATCAGGCTTCAATATGCCAGTGAGGATCTTCATAGTAGTTGTCTTGCCGGCACCGTTAGGTCCGACAAAGCCAACTATCTCACCGTCGTTTACTTTAAAACTTAAATTATCAACTGCTTTTAAGTCGTTGAAAGTTTTTGTTACACCGCTAATTTCTAACAACTAGAGCACCCCTTTGCGCTAAATGAATCTGTCGAGTACTTTGAGGAGTTTATCCACATCAACTGGCTTGGTAATGTGTGCGTTCATGCCAGCGTCCTTTGACTTTTGCTTGTCCTCGTCAAAGGCGTTTGCTGTCATAGCAATGATTGGTGTGCCAGCAATCTGTGGTTTTGTCATCTCACGAATATGCTTTGTTGCCTCATAGCCATCCATGTTAGGCATCTGAATATCCATCAAAATTGCTGCATATTCGCCTATCATTGCTGTCTCCATTACAGCAACAGCCACTGTGCCGTCGTCAACATCGTTGACTACGAAGCCTCGCTCCTCGAGGATGTCCTTGGCCATCTCTCGGTTGAGCTCGTTGTCCTCAACGAGGAGCAACTTCTTGCCGTTGAACTTGTCTGTTGCAACGGTTGCACCAGAGCCAACGTTGTCTCTTGCAACCTTGCTGTCAGCAAGCTTGAACTTAAACTTGAGTACAAACTCTGAGCCTACGCCTGGCTCGCTCTTTACTGCGATTGAGCCATTCATCAAATCAACTATGTTCTTGGTGATTGTAAGGCCGAGGCCTGCGCCTACGGTCCTGTTAACACCAAGGACATTCTCGCGTGAGAATGGCTCATAGATGTGCTTGATAAAGTTATTACCAATACCGATACCGTTGTCGAGAACCCTAAACTCGTAAACGCCAAAGCCAGGCTCGCCACAGTCCTTTTGTACTACGGTGAACTTTACAAGTCCACCTGGCTCTGTGAACTTCTCGGCATTGGAGAAGATGTTAAGGAAAACTTGATTGAGATGGATTTTGTCACAGTATACATTCTCATCAATGATACCTGTGAAGTCGGTCATGAATGTGATCTTCTTGGCCTCGATTGTGCCACGTACCATCTCCTCAAGGCCTGTTACTACTGAATAGAGGTTAAACGCATCCTCACGGATTGATACTGTGCCGTTTTCAATACGGTTAACGTCGACAATGTCGTTTACCAAAGTCAAAAGGTGGTCGTTTGATACCTTAACCTTGTCAAGGTAGTCACGAACCTTCTCTGGCTTCTCGGCATTTTCATACGCGAGATCCGTGAAACCTATTGAGGAACTCATAGGTGTACGGAGGTCGTGTGACATATTGGAAATGAAGATTGCCTTTGCAGCGTCAGCCTCAACTGCCTTTTGAAGGCGCTCCTCGAGAAGTGTCTTCTCGACGCCACGCTTGGCACTTGCAAATACGAGATAGATGTATGCTGCGAAAGCAAAGAGCTCAACAGCAACAAGTATTACGAATGAACGCTCTGCATTGTAAACAGCAGAGTATACTGTACGGCTTGGAGCGAGGAGGACGAGCTCACGATCCTTATCAATATCCTTGCGGATGAGCTCGTAATCATTGATTGTGCCCTTGCCTGCAAATACATTCTGAAGCTCTGGGCCTATCTTGACCTCATGTGAATTGTAGAGCACTTCAAGGCTGGATTTTTCAACTATGAAAGCCTCTCCATTACCGTAGTAAAGGTTAAGTGTTCCAAGGTCAGAATCCTCTGTAGCCACTGCTTTGGCAACAAGGGCGTCAGCTGTTGCTTCGAACCTTGTGTATGATTCACTGCGTACTGCTGCAACTATGCTCTTGTATGAATACCAAGTGCAGATTGCAACAAACGCCATGATAAATACTGTGATGAGTATCAACGTCGTACGTTTTTTAGGCATAATTGGGCCCTCCATTCCATACTAATTCCATCATAGTATACCACTAAATTAGTAAATAATCACTATTTATTTGTAAAATATTATTTACTTTTTATATAATTTGTTTATAATTAAAACTGTATCACTTTGTTTACTTAATTTTAAAAAAGGAGGCTGTTGTATGGAATTTACTTTTGACGTAAAGCCTAGAATTCTTATCGTCGACGATTCTGAGCTTAACCGTTCCATACTCTCCGATATTCTTGGTGAGGAATTTGAAATAATCGAAGCAAAGGATGGTCTTGAGGCTATCAACTACCTCGAGCAGCATACCACAGAGGTGTCCCTCGTACTTCTCGACATGGTAATGCCAGTAATGGATGGTATGACTGCACTTGAGATCATGCAGCGCAAGAACTGGGTGGACGACATCCCAGTTGTTGTAATCTCAGCTGACCAGCAGGCTGAAAATGTTGAGAAAGCATATCGCCTCGGTGCAACTGACTTTATCTTCAGACCTTTCGATTCCTACATCGTTTACAGACGAGTTGTTAATACAATCATGCTCTACTCCAAGCAGAGGAGACTTGAGGAGCTCGTTACAAATCAAGTTTACGAGCGCTCCAAGAACAACCGTATGCTCATCTCTGTACTCTCACACATCGTTGAGTTCAGAAACGGCGAGAGCGGAGCTCACTGCCTCAACATCAGTACAATCACCGAGAAGATGCTTCATGCAGTTATGGCAAAAACTGATCAGTACGGTATCACACGTGCTGACATCCCACTTATCTGCACAGCATCATCACTCCACGATATAGGAAAAATTGCAATTCCAGAATCAATCCTCAACAAGCCAGGCAGACTTACCGACGAAGAGTTTGCTATTATGAAGACCCACTCTATGGAGGGTGCCAAGATGCTCAACGCTGTACCACTTGGTGCAGACGAGCCACTTATGAAGCGCGCTTATGAAATCGCGCGTTGGCATCACGAGCGCTATGACGGTCGTGGTTATCCAGATGGCCTCTCAGGTGACAAGATTCCAATCGCAGCTCAGATAGTATCTATGGCTGACGTTTATGATGCCCTCACAAGTGAGCGTTGCTACAAAGCAGCATTCACACATGAGAAAGCTCTTGAGATGATTAAGAACGGTGAATGCGGTACATTCAACCCACTCCTTTTGGAATGCCTTGATGAGATCGCACCACAGCTTAAAGAGGACCTCGGTAAGGAGACCGCTCTTCACGAGCAGACCAACAAGGACCTTCGCAACATCACAAGCGAACTCTTTACCAACCCTGACCTCTCAAGTTCCAACCGTTCACTTCAGCTCCTTGAAACAGAGCGTGAGAAATTCCAGTTCTTCTGGGACAACACAGATGAGGTTTACTTCGAGTACTTCGCAGAGTCATCTGTTCTCAACTTCTCACACGGTGCTGATTACCTCGTTGATGGTGGCAGCATGATTGTTGACCCATTAAAGCCAGGTTTCTTCGACGACAGGCTCAACGCTATCGTTGCACTTGAGCTTGATAAGATAATCAACCTTACATCATACGAATACGTTGACTTCAAGTCCGAGGTTGACTGGAACGGCGTAATGTATGGTATCGAAGGCAAGACAGTTTGGGAATTCGAAGGCGATGAGCCAGCGCTTACATCCCTCTATGGCCGCGCTTTTAAGAAAGAAAAGAAGGTGGATTTCTAATGACAATTAAAGAAATTTACGATTTACTTGGCGCAGACTATGATGGCGTAGTTGCACGCATGTGCGGCGAAGCTCGTGTTATTAAATTCGTTCCAAAGTTCCTCGCTGATCCAACATACAACGATCTTCTTGAGGGCTTTGCAACCGAGAACTGGGAGCTCGCTTTCCGCGCAGCTCACACAATGAAGGGTGTTTGCTCAAACTTTGGTTTCACCAAACTCCAGAACTCTTCATCAGACCTCTGTGAGATGCTCCGTCCAGGTGTTTACAACCCAGAGGGCGCAGCTCAGCTCGAGATTGTCAAGGCTGACTACAAGGCAGTTGCTGACGCACTCGCTCAGCTTGACGCATAATTACAAAAAACAAGACCCAAGCGGACTCGCTTGGGTCTTTTGTTTTGCTCTATTTTAAAAACTCTGCCAAATCCCAGTGCTCAAAATCCGGGATGAAACTCTCGGCGGCAGCGGCGCCCTCCTGGACGAACGCATTGGTGATGCCGAGGTCGACGGCAAAGTCAACGACCGCATCATACTCGTCATCGGTCAGCATTCGATCAAGCTCGGGGTAGCGCGAAAGCTGCGCCGACAGTGGAGTGTACTGATTCATTATACTTATATATATGTCATCACCGTATATGCCAAAGAGGTAATCGATGACAGCTTTCGAGTCATCGACACAACCTGGCAGGATGAGGTGGCGAACCACGACGCCCTTTTTGAGCATGCCGTCCTCATCAAAAACTGGCGTGCCAACCTGTGAGAACATCTCGGCAATAGCCTCGCTTGCAACCTCAAAATAGTCAGGCGCGCTCGAATACTTGCCTGCGATTTTACCACTTACATATTTAAAATCTGGGAGATAGATATCAACCAAACCATCAAGCATCTTGAGTGTCTCAACGCTCTCGTATCCACTTGAATTATATACAACTGGGATGTTAAGTCCACTCGCCTTCGCCGCTTTCAAGGCATCGACAACTCCTGGCACGAAATGCGTGGCAGTGACGAGGTTGATGTTGTGCGCGCCCATCTCCTCGAGTTTTAAGAAGATGCGCGAGAGCTCATCAACCGCCACAGGCACGCCATTGGTGCCGTCCGCAATATTGTGATTCTGACAGAATACACAATGGAGCGGACAGCCTGTGAAAAAGACCGTGCCAGAGCCGCGCTCACCCGAAATCGGCGGCTCCTCCCACATATGCAAAGAGGCCCTTGCAATGCGGATAACATTAAGTTCTCCGCATACACCGGCCTCTTGAATTCTTTGAGCTTTGCAATGCCTTGGGCACAAATTGCAACTTTGCATCAGTTAATCTTCCTTTAAAAGCTTTGTATATTTTACTTTCATCAGTGCATTGAAAGGCTTGTTTAAAATTGGAACCGACAAAACCAGCGCTAAAACTACCGCTGACAAAAGGAAGACGATTGGTCCATACACCGGTCCAAGGTTTGTCATTATGAGAGCACCAAATCCCACATCCATCAAAATGTAGAGGATTGGTCTGTGGATGAAATAGATAGGAAGTGTAGATGCTCCGATATATGAAAGCTTGTTTTCCTTGTTTGGCAAGATGCACACTATCGCACATGAAATACACATGGATAAAACATACCAAACAGCACGATATAATGCACCAAGTGCTGGGTTTGCAAGTTGCGAATATGGATTTCTCGCAACAAGTATTGGTCTAAATTGATAGAGTGCCTCTCTTGCAAAGAAACTAAGCAAAACAAGTGCAACCAATATGCATACAGACACAGCTTTTTGCCATGGTGCACGTGTCTTCTCTACTATCGCATTCGGATCCATGTAAAATCCCAAGAGGAACATAGGATAGAAAACAATTATCCTCGAAAGGCAAAGTACATCGCCTATCTTGTCGCTGTAACCGACTACTAGCGCAAGAATGATTGAAACGCTAATCAAAACCGTTGGTTTAACAAAACGGAAACAATAGGTCATACAAATCCAAGCGGCCATAGCAAGCATATACCATGGTATGCCGGATTCAGACCAAATTGTAAATGTTGCATTGTGGCCAAATGATATTCTCTCAATGAATATTATAAGTTTCAATGCCACATAGAGGATTAGGTATGTGATAACCTTGTTAATCTTGAGCTTGTTATCTTTATAAGAGGACTTGGCAAAAAGTCCTGATACAAAGATGAAAAGTGGCATATGGAAAGAGTAGATAATGCAAAACATGCTCTGCATTATCTCGTTTGAGCCCGTGTACTGTGTCACAAAGTGACCCATTACTACACAGACTATGAGCAACGCTTTTACGTTGTCCCAAAGATATACGCGTTCCTTACCCATTTATTACTCCCATATTGCATACTGCTGAAGTGTCCTCTTGAGGACATCTATACTGATAGGCTTTGCTACGTGAGCATTCATGCCTACCTCAAATGCCTTCTCCTTGTCCTCTGCAAATGCGTTCGCTGTCATAGCAATAATTGGAACATTTGCAAGATCCTTGTTAAGGAGCGAACGGATAGCGGCAGTCGCCTCATATCCACCCATCTTAGGCATCTGAACATCCATAAGGATTGCCTTGTACTTACCTGGCGCAGATGTCTTGTGCATCTCAAGTGCCTCCATACCGTTGCAAGCAAAGTCAGCTGTTACACCGAGCTCGGTTAGGAACTCTGCAACGATTTCACGGTTGAGTTCATTGTCCTCTGCAACCAGTACATGGATGCCACTAATGTCACGTTTTTCAATTTCGCGATAACTGATAGTTTCCGCATTTTCCTCATTATTGCACTTCTTGAGTGGCAAGATGATGGTCGTTGTTGTACCAACGCCCTTCTTGCTCTTGACGTCAATCGTGCCCTTGAAGAGGTCAATCATTCGCTTGGTGATAGACATGCCAAGGCCAGTGCCCTCAATGCCACTGTCTGTTGCAGTTTCCTCTCTCGCAAATGGTTCAAAGATTTCAGCGAGGAACTCCTCGCTCATGCCGAC
>JAUNQL010000150.1 GCA_030536195.1 Clostridia bacterium
GAGTTCGGCACGGCTGTAGCCTATGCCCTCTCTGCCCTAGGTTCAACGCTTTGGCGCCAGCTATTCATCATAGGCCTCGGCGTCACGATTCTTGGCAAGACGGACGGCAGTAAGCTTTCATACCGTGACGCCATTACCATTGTTGGTGCATACACCATCTCGGGCATCTATGAGGGACTCTCAGTCTATCTCTTAATTCTCTGTGGCGTCGGCTTTATCACGCTCGGCCTCTATATGGCTACAAGGTCACTTGACCTCTCAATCGCTGTGGCACTGCTTTTTGAAATCATAACAACCTACGGCAGATATTTCGTTTTACAACCAATATTCAATACATTTGAGCGCACTTGTATGTTGCTCGCTTGCGGTTGTCTCGTGCTCACATTTGGAGCATGGCTCTATCGCAAATACTCGCTTATCGAAGAAAGAGGAGAATACAATGGCTGATTTTCATTTAACAACACGTGAATATCATCCTCAAGATACAGTAATTGACGTTGGCGGCGCCAAGATTGGCGACGGCAGCCTTGCTATTATCGCTGGTCCTTGTGCCATCGAGTCAAAGGACCAGATTTTCCGTATAGCAAGCGCCGTTAAAGCATCCGGCGCCACTATGCTCCGTGGCGGAGCATTCAAGCCTCGCACCTCACCTTACACATTCCAGGGCCTTGAGGGTGAGGGTATAAACTACCTCGTTGAGGCAGGCCGTGAAGTGGGCCTCCCAACAGTATCAGAAATCACTGACGAATCAGAGATAGAATTGTTTGAAAACGTCGACATCATCCAAGTCGGCGCTAAGAATATGCAAAACTTTGGCCTTTTACATGCACTCGGCAAGGTTGACAAACCTATCCTCTTAAAGCGTGGCTTTGGTTGCACTTATGAGGAGGTTCTCTCATCAGCCGAGCACATCATGGCATCAGGCAACGAACGAGTAATTCTCTGCGAGCTTGGTATCAGGACATTCGAGACATACACAAGGTTCACCTTTGACGTCTCCTCCATCCCATCACTCAAGACACTCACTCACCTACCTGTCATCGCTGACCCATCTCATCCAGCCGGTCGCTATGAACTCATTGAGCCACTCTCACTCGCAGCTGTTGCTGCTGGTGCAGACGGTCTCATAATCGAGGTTCATGACAAACCGGATGAGGCACTCTGCGATGCCAACCAGGCACTCAAACCAGATAAATTTGAAGCAATAGTAAACAAAGCAAAGTCAGTAAAGGTGGCACTAGATTAATGAACACGATCAATGTAAAACTTGAATCAGAACAGGAATACAATGTCACTATAGGTACTGACCTTTTGCCAAAGTGTGGCGAGATCATCACAGCTGTACACGCACCTTGTCGCGTTGCGCTCGTCACTGACTTTACTGTTGGTGCTATCTACACCAACACCGTTGCTGACTCCCTTAGAAAAGAGGGATTTGAAGTCTTTATCTTTGCCTTCTACGCAGGAGAGACTTCTAAAAATATGGAAAACTACGGCAAGCTTCTCGAATTCCTTGCCGATAACGAGATAACACGCTCTGACATCATTGTAGCGCTCGGCGGAGGCGTCGTTGGCGACCTCTCTGGCTTTGCAGCTGCAACTTACATGCGTGGTATCCCATACGTTCAAATACCAACTACAACTATCGCCATGGTGGATTCATCAGTCGGCGGTAAGACAAGTATAGATTTAGAGGCTGGCAAGAACCTCTGTGGTGCTTTCTGGCAGCCAATCTCTGTCATCTGCAGCGTTGACACACTCTCAACACTCGACAAAAGATACTTTGATGACGGCGTTGCCGAGATCATCAAATACGGCATGCTAGGCAATGACAAGATACTCCGTATTCTTGAGGATTGCATAGCAACTCAGGACAACACTTACCACGCCCTCAAGCCTTTCCTTGAGGATATCGTTGAGGAATCAATCAATACTAAAATCAGTTTTGTAGAGGCTGACGTACATGACAATGGACGTCGCCAGTTCCTAAACTTTGGTCATACAATTGGACACGCAGTGGAGCATGCCTCAAGGTATGCCTTCTCACACGGCCAAGCCGTTGCTATCGGCATGTGCAGCATAGCGCGCGCCGGCGAGGCACTCGGCTTTACCGAGGAGGGCACCGCTGCTCACCTTGAACAGCTTGTTCAAGGCGTTGGTCTCCCAACGAATACAATTATCCCAGTACAGGATCTCTACAACTCTGCCCTTTCTGACAAGAAACGCAGAGGTCATGAGATAAGTCTTATCGTGCCAAGTAAAATTGGAAAATGTGAAATCACCAAGGTATCAATCGACGAACTCAAAAACATTCTCGATCTTGGAGTGAAATAAATGATTCTTGAAATTACACCTGCTCCATTTGTTGGAACAGTTAATGCTATAAATTCCAAATCAGAGCTCCACAGAGTACTTATCTGCGCAGCTCTTGCGGACGCACCATGCACACTCATCCTTGGCAATCCAACCGACGCTCTGTCCAATGACGTCAAAGCTACAATCGATTGCCTCGTGTCACTCGGTGCAACTATTAAAACAACTGACACTGAAATCAGTGTCACACCTATAAAGGACGTCCCAGACCACCCAGTGCTCGACTGCAAGGAGAGCGGTTCAACGCTCCGCTTCCTTATGCCAGTTGCAACAGCACTCTGTGACGAGGTTACTTTCAAAGGCAATGAGCGACTTTCCGAGAGGCCAATAGGCAGTCTCAAGAACGCGCTTGAGTCCCACGGCGTCAAC
>JAUNQL010000151.1 GCA_030536195.1 Clostridia bacterium
TATCTGCACTGAGGATAAGGATACAATTGTAAGTACATTGCTTGAGCAAAACTACAAGGCTTATGATACGTATCAAAAGGATCAGGAGGACTTTAACGAGGAGAGAAAAGATGTTGTACTTTCAACAACTATTTTAGGCCTTGTAATGCTCGGCATCTCACTTATCGAGATGTTCCTTATGAGCCGTTCCTCATTCTTGTCCCGTATCAAGGAAGTCGGAATGCTTCGCGCAATCGGTGCTAAGAAGTTCGACATCTACAAGATGTTTATGGGTGAGATTATCGCTATCACAACTCTGACGAGTTTACCAGCGATGCTACTTATGTACTACGGCGAGTCATATCTGGTTAAGTCGGTTAAGACATTTGAAGATGTTTTCTATTTACCAGTACCATACTTAATCCTTACGATTCTTGTAGTATATGTATTTAACTTGCTCATAGGCTTGCTTCCAGTATGGAACACCATGCGCAAGCGCCCAGCTGCCATCCTTGCCCGTAAGGATGTAGATTAGTTTAACTTTGATTATATCCCGCGCTCTGATGAGCGCACCCGCCCGCCCAAAGAGGATGAGACGGTTGTTGACAAACAGTTTTAGTTTGTAATATAATCTACTTGCCAAAAGGTGCCGCCTGCGTTACGGCTAGAATATAGCGCAACTTGTAAAGTTTAACCTCCGAGTAAGCGACGGGGTGCCATCCGGCGTATAATATCGCTTAAACGTATGATTGGGGACCTACGTTATGAACGTAGGTCTCTTTTTGCGTTTATTTAGGAGTAAATATGAAGATTGCAAGCATTAATGAAAAACTATTAGAGGCATACTCGAAAGATAATGAAATGCTTACTAAGTCGGGTAGGCCTTGTGGCATTGTTGTTGAACTTGAATATAAAGGGGAAAAGTATAATTTTGCTATTCCTTTTAGATCTAACATCTCCAAAACTACTCCTAAGAATCAATACTTTCCTTTACCAAATAGGGAATCAACAAAGCCGTATAATCATCATGGGCTGCATTATATTAAGATGTTTCCTGTTACTTCAAAGTATTTAGAAGGTTATTCAATTGGAAAGGGTAGGAGTAATACTATCAAGCGAATTATAGACGAGCATGAGAAAGAAATTGTAACTGCATGCCAAGAGTATTTATATAACTATGAAAATGGAATAAGACCTAAATATTCAACTGATTTAGATATGTTGATAGGAATTTTAAATAGCATGTGAGAATAGAAAGATGAAAACAGCGGACAACTATGTAACTATGTGTCCGCATCCGTTTGACCGGTAGAAACCGAGAAAAAAGGATGCTTCCAAATTGGAAGCATCCTTAATTTTGCTTTTATAAGTTTAGTCTGTTACGTGCTCTTTGAGGATTACGTCGTGTGAGCCGCCCTCAACGATTGATGTTGATGAAACAACTGTGAGCTTTGCTTTCTCTCTGAGCTCTGGGATTGAGAGAGCGCCGCAGTTGCACATTGTTGAGCGAACCTTGGAAAGGGTAGTGTAAACGCCATCTTTGAGGGAACCAGCGTATGGTACATATGAGTCTACGCCTTCCTCAAAGGAGAGTTTACCAGCGCCGCCAAGGTCGTAGCGTTGCCAGTTACGAGCACGGTTTGAGCCCTCTCCCCAATACTCCTTAACATAGCGTCCGTTGATGCGGACCTTGTTTGTTGGGGACTCGTCGAAACGTGCGAAGTAACGGCCAAGCATGAGGAAGTCGGCGCCCATAGCAAGGGCGAGAGTGCAGTGGTAGTCGTGTACGATACCACCATCTGAGCAAACTGGTACGTAAACACCAGTTTCCTCAAAGTACTTGTCACGCTCTTTACATACGTCGATAAGAGCTGTAGCCTGACCACGGCCGATGCCCTTGGTCTCACGTGTGATACAGATTGAACCACCACCGATACCAACTTTAACAAAGTCAGCACCGCAGTCAGCGAGGAAGCGGAAACCTTCGCCGTCAACTACGTTGCCGGCACCGACTTTAACGTCGTCGCCATAAGTTTCGCGAATCCATGCGATAGTGTTCTTCTGCCACTCTGAGTAGCCCTCTGATGAGTCGATGCAGAGTACATCTGCACCGGCATTTACGAGTGCTGGAACACGCTCTCTAAAGTCGCGTGTGTTGATACCAGCGCCTACTACGTATGACTTATTACTGTCAAGGAGTTCGAGAACGTTCTCCTTGTGTGCTTCATAGTCTTTTCTAAATACGAGATATGTAAGGTGATCATTTTCGTCAACTAAAGGGAGAGCGTTGAGCTTGTGATCCCAGATAATATCATTTGCTTCCTTGAGTGTTGTTGTGTTAGGTGCTGTAACGAGCTTCTCACGTGGAGTCATGAACTTTGAAACTTTTGTCATTGGGTCCATACGAGAAACACGGTAGTCACGGCTACCAACGATACCGAGGAGCTTGCCATGTGCTGTGCCATCATCTGTTACAGCAACTGTTGAGTGACCTGTCTGCTCCTTGAGAGCAATGATGTCAGCAAGTGTTGCATCAGGTGTGATGTTAGATGTTGATGTGATGAAGCCCTTCTTGTAGTTCTTAACACGAGCTACCATAGCTGCCTCAGACTCAATTGACTGTGATCCAAAGATGAAGGAAACACCGCCTTCTTTTGCAAGAGCGATAGCGAGAGTATCGTTTGATACTGCCTGCATGATTGCACTTGTCATAGGGATGTTCATCTTGATTGCTGGCTCCTCGCCACGCTTGAA
>JAUNQL010000023.1:0-2075 GCA_030536195.1 Clostridia bacterium
GCCGACTTGAATAGAGTTGGCGGATCCATCGTCCATAGAACCAGACAGTACAACCAATGGCGTGTAGCCAAGAACTGATGGTGGCTTACTGTCATCCATAGCGCCCTTAACAATCAGGATAGTGTTGAGTACAAGGATCGGAATAAAGATTATGCAAAGCAATATTCCTAGCAACGTAAACAGCTTGTGCCCGATGTTAGTCGCCGGCTTTTCCTTTCTTGTATTTTCGTCCATAATTACCTCCAAGGCATAGTTATGCCTTTATTAATTAATAGTACATAAGCACTATATCACCTATTTTGACTATTGTCAACACAATTTTTCTACTTTTTTACACTTTTTTGTTAAAAATTACCAAATTCCACCCTATTTAGTACTCTGGAAGGAATGAATAGCAATATTTACCCCCTATTAATTTACCGAAGAAGTACTTATTTGATGCAGATTCATTCATTATGAGCACTTTATCACCATCAAGCGCAAGTTCCTCTGCCATTGCTGGAAGCTTGTAATCCTTGATTACATTTTCTTGGCTTAAGTAGTAAAGCGGAATCTCCTTGCCTGACTCAATAGTAAACTTGTCGTCAGCTGTAAGGTTAGATTTCATAGGATCATCATAGATTGTTACATGGGATGTTGAAAGTCCCCATGAGGATGATATACAAATCTGTCCACCCTTTAAGATGCACATACCCTGTGCACCAGACTGGATGCTATATATCGCCTTTGGAGCAACATCATCAATTGCGCCCTTGGATGAAAGAGCAGCTGTGAGCTCATTTGCATCAAAGACTGTCATAATTGCCATCTGATACTCACCAGTATCTGTTTGGATATGATGACTCTCTGGTGTCTCGTATGACTTTGAACGATAGAACTCGCCTACATACAAAGTATCATTAACAACATAGCAGAATGCTGGAATGTTGTCAGAATCAAATGAATCAATTGGAGTTGCTACATTATAATCAGGATTATTAATATCAGCTAATCTAAATACATTTACCTTTTCACCAGTAGTCACAAACGCAAAGCGGCCGTAGGTCGCGATGCCACAGATATGTGACTTGTCAGGTTTGCCGTCAACATCGTTGAGGCTGATGAATGAAAAGTCGTTAGTATCTGGATCAACCATGTATATCCTTGCGGCCTCATCATTGGACATATAGCCACAGACAAGGTAGAAGCTTGATTTATCATCAAAGGTTATACCTTGTGGTACGAATCCATCACCAAGACCAGGGATTATAAACTCCTTCTCCGCAGTCTTGTAGTACTCGCTGGAATTAATATGTATTAAAGCAAAGAATACTAAATATATTACTAAAAGTAATACAACAATTGAAATTACTACTATTAGCGCTATTTTCTTCTTGCTCTTCTTTTTCTTTTCTGGAGTAGATTCGGCTACTACTTGTTCTTCACTCATTTTACCTGCCACTCCTTTACGTCTTTAACTTCCTCGTACAATGCTTTATACGAATCATGTCGTGATTTGGCTATTATTCCATCCTCTACTGCCTGAATTACAGCGCAGCCCTTGTCCTTGACATGGGCGCAGTTTGGATAGAACTTACAGTCCTCAAAGAACTCCTCGAACTCTGGGAAGCAATATCCAAGGTCCTCCTTGAGTATTACCTCCTGCTTGAGAATCTCAAGTGAGGCAAAGCCTGGTGTGTCGGCAACATAGGTGTTGTCGTCAAGTTTTATCAAAGTGCATTCACGAGTGGTGTGCTTACCACGGCCAAGCTTCTGGCTTATCTCGTTTGTGGCAAGCCCAAGCTCGGGATTGATGCGATTGAGAATAGTGGACTTGCCAACACCGGAGTTGCCGGTGAATGCTGAGACTTTGCCGTTTAGAGCAGCCCTAATCTCGTCCACACCCTCACCTGTTTTACCACAGGCTTTGATAACTTTGAACTTGGTCTTTTGATAAATATCAAGAAGCTCGCCAACGTCTATCAAATCGCTCTTGTTGAGAACAATTATCGGTTCGATATTGTTGTTGACGGCGATAGCCGTCAAACGGTCTACAAGGAGCGTATTAGGACGTGGCTCAGTTCCAGACACAACTA
>JAUNQL010000023.1:2085-11011 GCA_030536195.1 Clostridia bacterium
ATATTGGCCACAGGTGGCCTCTGCAACGCGCTGCGTCGTGGCAAGATATCGTCAATGGTATTTTCAGCGTTGTCATTGATAGAGATGACAACGTTGTCGCCTACCATTGGCGTTATTTTTTCCTTGCGGAACACTCCGCGCGCCTTGCATTCATATATGCCATCGGCGGTTTCTACATAATAGAAACCGCCTATACCCTTTATGATTATTCCATTTTGGTTATTAGGAATATTTGCCATATACACCTCTTATGTGACTGTAATGGTAATTGTTGAACCCTTTGCTGCAGATGAACCGCCAGATGGGCTCTGCTTGATAACTTTGTTAAGTGTTGCAGTTCCTTCAACTGTAACTTTGAATCCGGCAGCTTCGAGAGTTTGCTTTGCTTCCTCAGCTGTCTTAAATGTTACGTCAGGAACCTGAATCTTATCAACGTCATACTGCTTAGCATCAGTAATTGTTGCTGGGTCAGTAGTGAAGTTGATGTTACATGTGTAAACTGTATCGCCATCAAGAGTACATACTACTGCCTTTGGTCCATCAGAACCTGTAATCTTCATTGAGTAGTTAGAGCCATCACATCTGAGTGTCTTTGCCTCGTAAAGTTCATTTGCTACATATACTTCAAGCTTCATAGAACCACTTGAAGGAAGCTTGAATGAGATTGTGCCAGTACCTGAAGGAGCCTTGCCTGAGGATACGATGATCTCAACCTGAGTGTTCTTAGGTACTTTGTCGCCCTTCTCGTAGCCAGGGATTTCGATTACCTGGCCAGCAGGTTCCTTAGAATCCTTTTCAGTTACCTTAGGAGCCTTGAGGTCTGAGCTTGTGAAGAACTCAACTACTTCCTCTTTGTTGCTGTTGTAGTTGAGACCCATTACTGCGAATGGAATTTCAACAAGGTTAGGGTCATCCTCTGGGGATGCAGCAACAGTGATGATGATTGTTGTGTTTGTATCACACTTGGTGTTAGGTGCTGGCTCTGTTGCGATTACGTAGCCGGCATCAACGTCATCGGTATATTCAAGTACAACCTTGGTGTTGGTAAAACCAGCCGATGTGAGGAGCGTCTTGGCAGCGCCAAGCTCATCACCAATGGTGTCTGGTACCTCAACCTGTGAACCGTTTGAAACAACTTCGAGTTTAATTGTTGTGCCCTTCTTGGCCTTAGTTCCGCCGTATGGGCTCTGCTTACAAATCTGGCCAGCCTGATACTTGGAGTCAGTTGATGTTACATACTTAACTTCAAACTTCCAATCAGAGTACTTCTTCTGGCTGTCAACTTCCTCAGCATAGTTCTTACCGATGAGGTCTGGTACCTCAATCTTGTCATTCTTAAAGATGTCGGTAAAGAGAGCAAGGACAATTATGATGAGGATGATTACTGCAAGGAGTGCAGATGCTACACCAACAAGAATTGGAAGTGTCTTGTTCTGTACTGTATCGTCATCGTCCTCTTCATCCTCGTCATCAATCTGAACAGCTTGAATGCGGGACTTGCTAACAGGTGCGGCAGCAACCTGTGCTACCTCCTGCTGGCTGATGAACCTTGTTGGTTCCTTGTCTACGAAATATGAATAGTCAAACTTGATTGCAGGATTGCGCTTGAACTCATCGAGGTCAAGGAGCATCTCTGCTGCTGACTGATAGCGGTCCTTAGCGTTCTTCTGCATTGCGCGAAGAGTGATCTGCTCAAGACCTACTGGAATCTGTGGGTTGATTTCACGTGGGTGAACAGCCTCGTTCTGGAGCTGCATGATTGCAACTGAAACAGCGCTGTCAGACTCAAATGGAAGCTTACCTGTGATCATCTCGTAAAGGACAACGCCTACTGAGTAGATGTCAGCCTTGTCGTCTGTGATTTCACCACGAGCCTGCTCTGGGCTGATGTAGTGAACAGAGCCGATTGCGCTCTCTGTCATTGTTCTTGTCTCACCACGTGAGAAACGTGCGATACCAAAGTCTGTTACTTTGATGTTGCCGTTTTGAAGGAGCATGATGTTCTGTGGCTTAACGTCACGGTGAACGATGCCCTTGTCATGAGCGTGCTGTAAAGCACGGAGAATCTGAGTTGTGAAGTGAACAGCTTCTTTCCAGTTGATTACCTTCTGCTGTTCGATGTATTCCTTAAGTGTGATGCCCTCAATGTACTCCATTACGATGTACTGAAGTCTGTCACCAAAGGATACGTCGTATACCTTAACGATGTTAGGATGAGACAAAACTGCGATAGCTTTGGACTCATTCTTAAATCTGCGGCGGAACTCCTCGTTTGCAAGGAACTCCTCCTTAAGTATTTTAATGGCAACGATGCGGTCATCGATGTTGTCGTATGCCTTGTATACAACAGCCATACCGCCTACGCCGATTATTTCTCTTATTTCATAACGACCGTCTAGTCTTTTTCCTACGTAACTATCCATATTTAGCTCCTCTATCTAGTTATAGCGACTACTGTGATGTTGTCCTCGCCGCCGTTTTCGTTGGCTTGGTTTACTAGTATTTCTGCTATTTCATCTTGTGGATTATCCGCAACCACCCTGTATATGTCTAGCGGTTCAATCATGTTTGAAAGTCCGTCTGTACAAATCAGGAGCGTCTCATCACCTTCAAGGTCCTCTACTGTGAAGTCGACCTTGAGTGATTCGTCAACACCAAGTGCCCTTGTAATCAAGTTCTTCCTTGGGTGTGTCCTTGCCTGCTCCGGTGTAATCTCACCGCGGTCAACCAAGTCCTGAACCACTGAGTGATCCCTAGTCAGTTGCCTTATTTCATCCTGAGATATGAGGTATGCTCGGCTGTCGCCTGCGTGTGCGACGTAAAGAGTGTTCTTGGTCATTATCGCCGCGACGACCGTGGTACCCATTCCTAGGAGTTCTAAATTGTCAGCGGCCATATCGTAAATTTCAAAATTGGCGTTTGTGATTGCCGTGACAAGTAGATTCTTAATTGAGGAGGAAGTCATTGTCTCACGGTATGCTGATGTGATTCGTTCCGAGATACTCTTAACTGCTGTCGAGCTTGCGATGTTGCCACCGGCGTTACCGCCCATGCCATCGCAGACGACTGCCCACGCAACGCCATTTTGAAATTCGCCGGCCGCGTATGAGTCCTGGTTGTTTGAACGAACAATTCCAACATCAGTTCTAGCACTTATTTTCATGCCTCTCCTCCTTCCTTGTGATTTCGCCTAAGTTGGCCACAGGATGCATCGATGTCGCCACCCAGGCTGCGCCTGATGGTGGTGGTGATGCCACCTGCTTCTAATATCTTAGAGAAGGCTTCTAGCCTCTCGAGAGAACTACGTTTGTAATCATTCTCGCGAACCTCGTTCGCAGGAATTAAGTTTACGTGGCAAAGAGTTCCTTTTAATTTCTGTCTAAGTTCCCTTGCACACTCGTCAGTGTCGTTGACACCGTCCATCATTGCATATTCGAATGATATGCGTCTGCTTGTTGTTTCAGTGTACGTCCTGCAAGCCTCAAGCAGTTCGTCTACTCCCCACTTTTTGTTCACTGGCATTATCCTGCTCCTAATTTCATCGTTTGGAGCGTGGAGACTGACAGAGAGTGTAAACTGTGGATGTTGCTCGATGAGGTCGTATATCCGTGGCACGATGCCACATGTTGAGATGCTGATGTGGCGAGCGCTGATATTGAGACCGTCATCATTTGAGATAAGTTCAAGAAAGCGTAGGACGTTTTCGTAATTATCAAGTGGTTCGCCCATGCCCATGAGCACAATGTGAGATACTCGAATGTCGTTGTCACGAGTTATGGCATAGACCTGAGAGAGTATCTCGCTCGGGGCGAGGTTTCTTACACAGCCATCAATTGTGCTGGCACAGAATGAGCACTTCATATTGCAGCCCACCTGTGAGGATACACAGACTGTGTAGCCGTACTTGTACTTCATCAGTACTGACTCGATGAACTCGCCATCGTTGAGTCGGAACAAGTACTTCTTAGTGTCGTCAATTTTGGACTCGTACTTGCGCTCAATCTGGCAGTTCTTAATCTCGTACACCTCATCAAGCTTAGCCCTGAGATCCTTGGAGAGATTGGTCATCTCTTCAAATGACTCGGCGCACTGCTTGTGAAGCCAAGAATAAATCTGGCCAGCGCGGAACTTAGGGAGTCCCAAATCAACTATTTGAGTTGTCAGCTCTTGTAGTGTCAAAGACTTAATGTCTTGCTTCATTCTTTTTCATCACCGAGTAGAAGAATCCGTCACAGTCCTCCTCTTGTGGGAAGATGGTACGCTGTTCTACAAGTTCAAAATCATCGTGCGCATCAAGGAAACGTTTTACGACCTCCTCATTCTCTAATGGGTTTAAAGAACAAGTAGAATAAACTAGTGTTCCATATACCTTTAAATAGCGCGCGCTGTTAACTAATATATTATACTGTAAAGGTGGTAACTTTTCAATATCTTTGATGCTTTTGTATCTGATTTCAGGCTTGCGTCCGATGTCGCCAAGACCTGCGCAAGGAACGTCGCAAAGCACCCTGTCAGCGAGTCCTAATGACTCGTCGTATTTGCTTGCATCGCCTACTTGCGCGTTGATGATGGTGATATTGAGTTTCTGAGCACCGTCCTCAATCAGTTTTACTCGCTGTGGGTACAAATCGAAGGCCTTGATCTCACCTTCGTTTTGCATCAGTTCAGCGATTGTAAAACTCTTACCGCCTGGTGCAGCGCACATGTCAAAGATTGTCTCACCTGGCTGTGGCGCTAATGCTTCACAGCAGAGCTGAGACGCCTTATCTTGAATGTGCATTGTTGTTTGTTTGTTAGTTATTTCATTTAGGTCTTTAATTTCGATTAGGCCTTTTTCCTTGTCCCTCGCATAGATCTTCTGTGGACCATTGGCATGTTCGAGGATGCCGATGGTTTTTTCAATGCCGTAGGCACCTGTGAAGAGGTTGATGAGATCTGTTGGACAAGAGTACTTGACTTCTAGATAGTTGTCACTTTCCTCTGGTGGCAGTTTAAGTTTGTTCTCATCTATTCTCCTGAGTACTGCGTTGATGAGGCCACTTGCGAAGTTTACACGTTTCTTGGCAAGATTGACCGACTCATTGATCGCAGCGTGGGATGGAATCTTGTCCATGAAGAGGAGCTGATATGCACCCTCTCTCAGGATGATTAAAGCCTCTGGTTTGAGTTTTTTGATCGGCTGTTTTAAGTAGAGTGAGATGTTGTAGTCGAGCGTGATTTTGCGCTCGATTACGCCATAGACGAGTGCCGTAAAAAATGCCTTGTCGGCGTCCTCTAGGTCATTGTCCTTGAGCACACCGGCAATACTTAAATTCGAGTACGAATTATCTTTTTCAATTTTAAGCAATGTTTCAAAAGCTAATTCTCTTGCACTCTGCATATCTGCTCCTTAGTTGCGGTTGCGTCCGCCTGTGAAAATTACTATAAAGCGAAGAAGGTTAACGAGCGCTGTTGCGAGTGCTACGATATAAGTCATAGCGGCAGCCTTTAAAACCTTTTTAGCACCATGACGTTCATCATCAGTGAGAATGTTGGCCTCATCAATTACGTCAAGTGCACGCCAGCTGGCATTGAGCTCAACTGGAAGTGTTATGAGTTGGAAAAGTGCTACGAATGAATAGAGCAAAATTCCGATGTAAACTAGGTTCAATGATTGAAGGAGAAGACCTACAATAGCAATTGGTATACCAAGTACTGAACCAATGTTACAAACAGGGACTACTGCGTTGCGAAGCTTGATTGGGATGTAGCCCTTGGCATGCTGGGCTGCATGGCCTGCCTCGTGGCAAGCAACGCCGATAGCAGCGATGCTAGAGTTGTTGTAAACAGACTCTGAGAGGCTGATTACCTTGGTCTTAGGATTGTAGTTGTCGGTGAGGTCACCAGCTATCTGCTGAATCTCAACATCGTGGATGTCGTAGTAGTCAAGGACCATACGAACAGCCTGCTGGGATGTGATGCCCTTGCTGCTTGCAACCTTGCCATACTTTGAATATGTCCTCTTAACCTTTGACTGAGCTGCCAAAGCTGCAAAGAAGAGGATGATTAGGAGAATATAGAGAGGATCCCAATACATTATTCAAACACTCCTTCCAATGTGTGTCCACGTAGATAGTCCGCCACTGGCATACGCTTGCCGCCCTGTGGCTGGAGTTCTGTTATCTCAAGTTCCTTGCCATCACCAGTTGCGACGAAGAGTTGTCCCTTGTCGACTGTGATTGTGCCAGGTGCTTTATCAGTTGTCCTGCTAGTCAAATGTGACATGTGAACCTTAAAAATAACTGAATTTTGCTCAGTTGTTGCTGTAGGCCATGGATTGAGACCACGAATCTGGTTGTGGATTGTCTGTGCATCCCTTGTCCAGTCGATTGGGCACTCATCCTTGGAGAGCATCCTCGCATAGGATGACAGGTTGTCATCCTGCTTTTGTGGTACGATGCTCTCGATGTTATCGAGGGTCTCCTCGATAACGTCAGCGGCGAGGGCGGCTAGGCGATCAAAGAGTTCACCAGCAGTTTCATTCTCGCCAATCTCAACCTTTTTGATGATGAGCATATCGCCTGTGTCCAGGCCCTCGCCCATCTGCATTGATGTGACGCCCGCATATTGCTCGCCGTCAATGACAGCGCGCTGGATTGGGGCGGCACCCCTATATTTTGGAAGTATTGAGCCATGGGCATTGATGCAACCGTACTTTGGGAAATCAAGCACGTCGCTTTTTAATATCTGGCCGTATGCTGCAACAACAATTACATCAGGCTGGAGGTCATTTAGGATAGGCATGGCCTCGCCATGCTTTAATGACTCTGGCTGATACACTGGAATGTTGTGCTCTGTAGCACAGACCTTGACGTCGGATGGAGTCAAAGTCATATGACGGCCCTTAGGCTTATCCGGTTGTGTAAATACACCTACGACTTCGTGCTTTTCAATCAATCTCTCGAGTGTTGGAACAGCGAAGTCAGGTGTGCCCATGAAAACTACTCTCATTCGGCTTCCTCTACTACTTCCTCTTTTGGCTTTGGATTTGGATTCTTCTTGTCAATGAAGAGAATACCATCAAGATGGTCAATCTCGTGGCAGAAACAACGAGCCTTTAAGTCCTCGCCCTTGTATACACACCACTGACCATTTCTGTCCTGTGCCTTAACTTTAACTGTTGCAGGACGGATTGTCTCATAGTATTCACCTGGGATTGAGAGGCATCCTTCCTCTGCGAACTGCTCGCCCTCTTCCTCAACGATTTCAGGGTTTACGAGTTCAATGAGGCCCTCTCCTATGTCCATTACTACTACACGGCGGAGCATACCAACCTGTACGCCAGCAAGACCGACACCGTCGGCTGCGTACATTGTCTCTGCCATGTCGTCAAGCAATGTTGCAAGTTTGTCATCAAACTTCTCAACTGGACGACTCTTCTTTCTGAGAATTGGATCCTCTTTTGTCACTACTTTTCTTAGCGCCATTTTACTATTACCTCACGTTATATCGGGAATAGCGTTTACACCGCTGTTCTCTTTATTCTTTGAAAAATCAACAAGGAGGTCACTTAGCATCTGCCTAAAACGCTTGTTGCTTACACATTTGATTATGAGTCTGTGCCTATACTTATTGCTAACCTTGACTACTCGCTCTGGCATTGGGCCTAGAACGATAATTCTTTGGTCACTGTACTCGCCCTCTACCTTGGCTTTTAGATCATTAAGGAAATTGAGGCTTGCCTTGAGCACCCTCTCCTCCTTCTCGCCTTGGAAGCTGATTGTACATAGGTTGCAATATGGTGGAAATACGCACGCTTTGCGCATGCCTATTTCGGAATCATAGAACTGCTCGTAGTTTTGCTCAGCTGCGAGCTGAATTATGTCGTTGGTTGGCTGGATTGTCTGGATGATTGCGCGACCAGGGTACTTGCCACGACCAGCTCGTCCGATGACTTGAGTGAGTAGATCAAACGTTGTCTCCATGCTCTTGTAGTCATCGCTAAAGAGCTGCTGGTCGGCTGAAAGTACACCGACAAGCGTAACATTTTCAAAATCCAGACCCTTGGCAACCATCTGGGTGCCAATCATTATGTCATACTCACCGTTTTTAAATGCGGTGAGTTTTTCATCGTATGAATACTTTTGCATCGTTGTGTCCGCGTCCATACGGAGGATGCGGGCGTCCGGGATAAAGCTTTGAAGTTCCTCTTCAAAGCGCTGGGTGCCTGCGCCCGTGTAGCGAACATCGTTTGCCCCACATTCCGGGCAAACGGTCGTGAAAGGAATGCTGTATCCGCAGTAGTGACACATCAGCCGATTGTTGTGGCGGTGATATGTCAGTCCAATACTGCAGTTTGGACACATGATAACCTCGCCGCAACTGTTACAAGCGGCGTATGTGTTGTATCCCCTGCGGTTAAAAAGGACGATGGACTGGTGTCCCTCGTCAAGGTTCTGCATCAGTGCGGACAAGAGTGGTTTTGATATCTCACTCCTGTTGCCATCAAAGCGTTCCTTACACATGTCAACAGTCTCAACTGTTGGGAGAGTCGCGCCGGCAAAGCGGTCCTTGAGTACACTTAAGGTGTACTTGCCTGATTTGGCGGCACGGTATGATTCAAAGCTCGGCGTTGCAGATGCAAGGACAAGCAATCCCTTATCCTCGGCAACGCGATACTTGGCAATGTCGCGCGCGTGGTAACGTGGGCTCTGCTCAGACTTATACGTGTGCTCCTGCTCCTCATCGATGATGATGAGACCAATGTTATCAAATGGAGCAAACACGGCTGAACGCGTGCCTACAACTATCGTTGCGAGGCCCTGCTTTACACGTTTCCACTCATCAAGGCGCTCACCGTCGGAAAGCGCACTGTGGAAGACAGCAACTTTGTCGCCATATCGGCTGTGGAAGATGCGGAGTGTCTGTGGTGTCAATGAGATCTCTG
>JAUNQL010000152.1:0-1210 GCA_030536195.1 Clostridia bacterium
TTTCGCTCTGCTGACGGACTTTACAACCAGGATTCTGGTTTTAACATCCGTCCGGAGGAGATTATAAGTCACACGTTTTTCGTCAGGAAAACGGATATGTTCTATGAGTTTTATAAGTCCAAGATGGTCTATCCGGATGCAAAACCTAATGCTGCGCATATCTTCTTTGCCGAGCTTGAAAAGCAGGGCAAAGAGGTGAGTGTTGTAACACAAAACATTGATGGACTTCACACAGCCGCTGGCTCAACTGAGGTCTACGAAATCCACGGCAGTGTGCTTCGCAACACCTGTACCAAGTGCGGTAAGCACTTCGGCGTGGATACAGTCATGGAGCAGGATGGCATCCCATACTGCGACTGCGGTGGCGTTATCAAACCAGACGTTGTCCTCTATGAGGAACCACTTGATAACGCGTGTGTTGAGGGTGCTGTTAGGGCAATCTCACGCGCTGATACAATGGTAATTATAGGCACCAGCCTTGTTGTCTATCCAGCAGCTTCATACGTTCGCTATTTTAGGGGACGTAACCTGATTATTATCAATCTTGAACCAACTGGCATGGACGATATGGCAAGCCTCGCAATATACGAGGATGTTGAAAAAGTAGTAAATGATGCAAAATCTTTAATATGAGGTGAAAATCTTGAAAAAAGAGATTAACAAAGAACAGGTTGACGTTGAACGTGTCTCTGAAAAACTTTCTAAGGCAATTCAAATTCCAACCATTGCACAGCTCGATGAAGAGGGCTTTGACTGGTCTGAATTTGAGAAGTTCCACAAGTTTTTAGAGGAGTCATTCCCACTTATTCACAAGACGTTAAAGCGCGAAGTAATATGCCATGCAGACCTTGTATACATCTGGGAAGGAAGCGATTCTTCATTGGAGCCAATCGCATTCCTCTCACACCAGGATGTAGTGCCTGTAACACCAGGTACAGAGGGTGATTGGACTCATCCAGCATTCGCTGGTGAGATTGCTGACGGCTACATTTGGGGCCGTGGCGCAATCGATATGAAAAATCAGCTTATCTCTGTTATGGAGAGTATTGAGACACTCCTTGAGGAGGGCTATAAGCCAGTCCGTTCAGTATATCTCTGCTTCGGTCATAACGAGGAGATAATGTCTGAGAAAAATAGTGGCGCAATGGACATCGTAAAAGAGATGCAAAAGCGTGGAATCCGTTTTGACTCAATCATCGATGAGGGCGGC
>JAUNQL010000152.1:1220-2700 GCA_030536195.1 Clostridia bacterium
CTCGATATGGTTCTCGTAGGTATAGGCGTTGGTGAGAAGGGCTATGCTGATTATAAGGTAATAGTTAAGGGCAAGGGAGGTCACTCCTCAGCACCACCAGATCACTCAGCAATTGGCGAACTTGCTAAAAAGATTGAGCGTCTTGAGAACCACCAGTTCAAGGCAGAGATGCCAGACTATTTTATGGAGCTCATTGTCAGTGTCTGTGAGCGCCTTGCATTCCCACTCAATGGCCTTGCAAAGGTTGTTCCAACTCTCAAGCCAGTTATCACATATGCAATGACCAAGATTCCACAGGGAGCGACATTCATTCGCTCTTGCCAAGCGGTAACAATGTGCCAGGGCTCACCTGCGTCAAACGTACTTCCGCAGCGTGCTTCCGCCACAATCAATTTCCGCTTAGTTCAGGGCACAACACTTACTGATATCGAGAAGAAACTTGAGAAGTACATGGGCGGCAAAAATGTTGAAATAGAGCGCCTTGAAGGCCGTGAGCCTAAGCCTCTTTCACCATCTGATTCGCGCTCATTTAAGGCTATCAAGAGCATCATGGAGGAGTCTGACAAGCGCTACATTGTCACTCCATTCCTTGTAATGGGCGGCACAGATGCCTACCATTACCAGGACATCTGCGACAACGTATATCGCTTCGGTCCTTATGAGGTATCAGTAGAGGTTATGATGACCGCTCACTCAACCAATGAGCGCGTCCCAGTAGAATCTCTTGCAAAGGGTGTAGCATTCTTTAAATCCTACATTCGTATCATGACAGCAGAATAAAAAATAAGGCTTCAGTCAAACGACTGAAGCCTTTTTTAATGCAGTTAATGAATTGGGCGAGAAACGCCTAAATTACGTTCGATTTCAAATCCGTTGAAATCATCAATACTACTCTGTACATTGTTTGAATGATAGTAGCCAAAGTATTTGAATGATTCATCCATGCAGAAGTGACCAAGAGAAATAGTCTTGTTGTTGTTCTGCCAATTTCTGAAATCGATCTCTGGGTCAAAGATGTACTGTTTGCCATCAAGAACGATGATTGTCCAAGTGTGCTGGCCACCACCGTAACGACCGCTGATTGAGTAACACTCAAGGCCGATAGCACGCATAAGTGTCATGAAACCGGCTGAGAACTCTGTACATGTGCCGTGACCTGTTGAGAAGAAACCTCTTGCACGACCAACTATTCTGCCGTCGTAATCACTTTTGTAATCCTCATCAGATGGGGAAGAGGAAGAACGGTAGTTATAGTTTGATTCGATGTATTCATAGATTGCGAGAACCTTCTCATAAGTTGACATTGAGTTGTCAGTTACATCATCAAGAATACCTGCAATCTGTCTGTCGAGGTCTGTATCATTTGTAAGCATAGGATTGAGAGGAGCAGCATTTAAAAGTGCCTCTTCAACTGTGCCATATTTAACTTTTTCATTAGGATTTGCGATTTCATCTTCAAGAACTGCATCATTTTCAAGTG
>JAUNQL010000153.1 GCA_030536195.1 Clostridia bacterium
TCAAATTTTGTTTCTGGTAACCAACCAAGCTCATTGTGAATCTTAGTTGGGTCTATAGCATATCTTTGGTCATGTCCTTTTCTATCTGTAACATGCTTAATTAAGCTCTCTGGTTTACCCAGCTGCTCGAGGATTATCTTAACAACTTCGATATTAGCCTTCTCATTGTGGCCTCCGATGTTGTAAACTTCTCCAACCTTGCCTTTTCTCATTACAAGATCTATTGCTCGGCAGTGATCTTCTACATACAGCCAATCTCTAACATTCAAGCCTTCCCCATATACTGGCAGATCCTTGTCGGCCTTAGCGTTGGCTATCATTAAAGGAATCAGCTTCTCTGGGAACTGATATGGACCATAGTTGTTGGAGCATCTGCTGATGCTAACTGGAAGTCCATAAGTTCTGTGATAAGCCATTACCAGTAGATCTGCGCTAGCCTTGGATGCACTGTATGGGCTAGATGCCGTGAGCGGCATACTCTCGACGAAGAACAAGTCTGGTCTGTCGAGAGGCAGATCTCCATATACTTCATCTGTTCCAACCTGATGGAACCTCTTAACTCCATACTTGATTGATGCATCCATCAGTACCTGAGTTCCCAGAATATTAGTCTTGAGGAAAATTCCTGGGTCTTCGATGGATCTATCAACATGCGATTCAGCTGCGAAGTTCACAACTATATCGAACTTCTCCTCTGCAAACAGCTTATCTATTGCCTCTGCATCTGTAATATCTGCCTTAACGAACTTAAACTTAGGATTATCCATTACATCCTTAAGTGTTTCAAGATTGCCCGCATACGTTAATGCATCAACAACTACTATTTCATCATTAGGGTATGTATTTAATTCATAGAATACGAAGTTGCTTCCTATGAATCCTGCTCCACCTGTTACTAATATCTTCATTTTTATCTATTCTCCTTCAAGAGTGATAATATGTATTTGCCATAATCGGTCATTTTAAGAGACTTGCCAACTATCTCAAGCTGTTCATCATCGATGAAACCTTTTCTCCAAGCAATCTCTTCAAGACAAGCAATATAGAATCCCTGTCTTGACTGAACAGTCTCGATAAACTCGGATGCCTTCAGCATGCCATCAGGTGTACCTGTATCAAGCCATGCCATTCCACGTCCCATCAATACGACCTTGAGTTTCTTTCTCTTCAGATACTCGTTGTTAACCGCTGTAATCTCAATCTCTCCTCTAGCAGAAGGCTCCACATTCTTAGCAATCTCGATTACATCGTTATCATAGAAATAGAGTCCTGGAACAGCGAAATTGGACTTTGGCTCCTTAGGCTTTTCTTCGATAGAAATAGCATTCTTGTTCTCATCGAATTCTACAACGCCGTAAGCTCTTGGATCCTTAACTGGATATCCGAATATTACTGCACCGTCAAGTCTTTCCTGTGCATCAGAAAGATTCTTGGATAGCGCCTGTCCATAGAATACGTTGTCCCCTAGTACCAAGCATACGCTATCATCACCGATGAAGTCTTCACCGAGAATGAACGCATCCGCAAGTCCACGCGGTTTTTCCTGAACCTTGTACTGGAAATTTACTCCAAGGCTACTTCCATCTCCCAGCAGAGTTTCATAAGCTTTGATATCTTCTGGAGTAGAAATAATTAGAATATCTCTTATTCCAGCAAGCATAAGTACTGAAATTGGATAGTATACCAATGGTTTGTCATAAATTGGTAATAGCTGCTTAGAAACAGCTTTGGTCATTGGATAAAGTCTAGTGCCTTTTCCTCCGGCAAGTACAATTCCTTTCATTTCGCTTCGGGCTGGTACCGCCCTCTCCTTTCTTTATGCTGTTCAATTATTTCTTGTAAAAATCAGTAATTAACTCACATACTTTCTCGAGATCTTCATTCTTGAGTCCGTAATACATTGGTAGTCTGAGAAGTCTCTCGTACGTGTTGGTTGTATATTTATCATCTCCATGGAATCTTCCGAACTTCTGTCCTGCAGGCGCAGTATGAAGCGGAACATAATGGAATACCGCACTCGCACCATTCTCTTTCAGGTATTTAATGAGTGCATCTCTTTCCTTAATATCTGCTGCCTTGATGTAGAACATGTGGGCATTGTGTTTGCACTCTTCTGGAATGTATGGGAGTTCAATTCTTCCGTTCTCTGCGAGTGGTGTCAGCAGTTCTTTATACTTATTCCAAGATGCCATTCTGTTATTGTTTATCTCATCGGCAACCTCTAGCTGCGCCCACAGATATGCGGCATTGATATCACTTGGGAGATAGGACGATCCCATATCTACCCATGTGTATTTATCTACTTGTCCTCTTAAGAATACGCTTCGATTGGTTCCTTTCTCTCGGATAATCTCCGCTTTCTCAATGTTATCTGCATCCCTTATCAGGAGAGCTCCGCCTTCTCCCATGCTGTAATTCTTGGTCTCGTGGAAACTGTAGCAACCATAGTCTCCCATGCTGCCGAGAGCTCTTCCTTTATATGTTGACATAACGCCTTGAGCCGCATCTTCAACAACAACTAGATTGTGTCTCTTGGCGATATCGAGTATCGTGTCCATCTCGCATCCAACGCCCGCATAGTGCAATGGAGCGATTGCTTTGGTATTGTCTGTTATCGAATCTTCGATTAGTTTCTCATCGATATTCTTAGTATCCGGCCTAATATATACAAACACCAGATTGGCACCTCTT
>JAUNQL010000024.1:0-6326 GCA_030536195.1 Clostridia bacterium
CTCTAAGGTTGAGTTCTATTGGATTCTCCTTTAAGAGGTGAACATAGGTCTTCTTAACTTCAAAAGTGCCGTCATTTGCTAGTGTATCAACGGCCTCTGTAACAGCCTTGGCAAGTACACGATGTTGACCGTGACCATACTCACCTTCAAAGTCCTGTGTTATTACAACTTGAGGCTTGTAATCTGTGATATAGCCCTTGAATGTCTGAAGGACTTCGTCATAGTTACATGTCTTGAGTCCGGACTCAAGATCCATTGAGTAAGCATCCTTGACGTCACCAACTATAGGATAGTTGGTGAGACCCAATGTCCACATTGCATCGAGGCGCTCGTGCTCGCGGTGCTTTTCAGTTGCCAAATGGTTGGTCATTACAACCAGCTGGACATTCATGTCCGGATGGTTTGCAATGATGTCAACTATTGCACCACCAAGGAAGAGCGACTCGTCATCGGCGTGAGCCACAAATGCAAGGACGTCCGCCTCATCCTGTGGCGCACTCCACTTTTGCAAATCAGCTGGCTCCTCGCCGTCCGCGAATGCCTTGATATAGCAGATTGACTGCGTCTCGCTCAAAGTCATTGTAAATGACTTAGTTGGCGCATCAAACTTGATATATTGATGTAAATAGTTGTTATCAATTTCCTTGCTGTCATTGAGGGTCCATTTGCTAGGAGCAGTTGACCAAACAATGTAAGCAGAGACTAGGTCCTTGTCGCTTGTTACTTCAATTTTGCTATCCTTTGCAAAATCAGTCTTTGCAGTGTAAGCAGTGTTGGTTACAACCTTTTGATACTCGGTAGCACCAACTTTTACTTTGATATCAGCCGCATTTGCAGGGAGTGCAAACGCTATGCAAAGAAGGAGCGTTAGCAAGAAAACAAGAGAGAACTTCTTCATATTATCATCCCTTAAAGTGTTACTTTGTGGAATACTTTCTTACCCTTCTTAACTACGATTCCATTTGCAAGTGCATCAGCATCATATGATGTCTGTGGGTCTGTTACCTTTGCATCATCAACAGAGATACCGCCCTGTTGTACAAGGCGTCTTGCCTCACCATTTGATGATGCAAGGCCAGCCTTGACCATGATAGTCAAGATGCCTATCTTGCCATCAGTAAGATCAGCCGCATTGAGCGTAGTCTCTGGCATGTTCTCAAGGTCACCAGCACCACTAAAGAGTGCGCGAGCTGTTGCCTGTGCTTTGTCTGCTTCCTCCTTGCCGTGAACCATCTCGGTGAGTTCGTATGCGAGGATCTCCTTAGCTTCGTTGAGCTGAGCGCCCTCCCACTTATCCATCTCGTCAATCTTCTCAAGTGGCAAGAATGTGAGCATACGGATGCACTTCATAACATCTGAATCCTCAACGTTACGCCAGTACTGATAGAAGTCGTATGGAGAGGTCTTGTTAGCATCAAGCCATACAGCGTTACCAGCTGTCTTACCCATCTTCTTGCCCTGTGAGTCAGTAAGAAGTGTGATTGTCATAGCGTGAGCGTCCTTGCCGAGCTTCTTTCTGATGAGTTCGGTACCGCCAAGCATGTTAGACCACTGGTCATCTCCACCAAACTGCATGTTACAGTCATAGTGCTGGAAGAGATAGTAGAAGTCGTATGACTGCATAATCATATAGTTAAACTCAAAGAATGAAAGACCCTTCTCCATTCTCTGCTTGTAGCACTCTGCACGGAGCATGTTGTTAACAGAGAAGCAAGCTCCTACCTCACGGAGCAGTTCAACATAGTTGAGGTCCAAAAGCCAATCAGCGTTGTTTACCATGATAGCTTTGCCTTCACCGAATTCAATGAAACGCTCCATCTGGCGCTTGAAGCATTCTGCGTTGTGATCGATGTCCTCTTTTGTGAGCATCTTTCTCATGTCAGTTCTGCCTGATGGGTCACCAATCATAGTTGTGCCGCCACCGATGAGGGCAACTGGCTGGTTGCCAGCCATCTGAAGGCGCTTCATAAGTGTAAGTGCCATAAAGTGGCCAGCGGTAAGGCTGTCTGCTGTGCAGTCAAATCCGATATAGAACTTTGCCTTACCGGAGTTAACCATTTCACGAATTTCTTCTTCGTTTGTTACCTGGGCAATGAGGCCACGGGCAACGAGTTCTTCATAAATCTGCATTTTCTTCTCCTTCTATATGCATGCGCTATCGATCATTTCGGTAGCGCTCTTAATTTGCAATTCTGTAATATTTACGCCGCCAATAATCCTGGCAACTTCTTTGATTCGACCGTCCCTGTCGAGCGGCGTCACATACGTATAAGTCTTCTCATTTTGAACTTTCTTTTCAACTACAAAATGATTGTCAGCGTATGACGCTACCTGTGCGCTGTGAGTGATACAGATTACCTGACCCTTTGAGCCTACGCTCTTAAGCACCTTGGCAATCTTCTCAGCTGCGCTGCCGGAGACACCTGTGTCTATCTCATCAAAAATCATTGTACCTACGTTGTCATTTTGTGAGAGAACGTTTTGGATAGCAAGCATGATTCTTGAGAGTTCACCGCCAGATGCAATCTTGGCAAGAGGTTTGAGTGCCTCACCTGGGTTTGGTGAGATCAAAAATTCTATATTGTCTGAACCTGTTGGGTTCAGTTTTGTACGTTCGAAATTAACTGAAATCTCAACATTTGGCATGTCAAGGAAGGTCAGTTCATGCTTTACATGAACTTCAAACTCAGATGCTGCATGCTTTCTTGAAAGCGAAAGCTTCTCGGCCGCATCAAGGAGAATTTCCTTATCCTGCTCAAGTTTTGCGATAATCTCGTCTTGACTTAAGTTGAGATTTATGAGGGTATCAAGCTCAGCCTTGGAGTTTTCAAGATACTCTAGTATCTCCTCCTCGCTCTCGCCGTACTTGCCCTTCATCTTAAAGAGGAAGCTTAGGCGCTCCTCTATTTCGTTTAAGGTTGCTGGATTGAATTCGCATTCATAAATCATGCTCTCAATCTCGCCTTTTTTAGCCTCAAGTGCATATGAGAGGTCCATCATCTCTGCCGAGAGTTTCTCAGCACCGTCATAGTGCGCAGCGGACTTCTCAACAGCCTTTGAGGCGTCGAACATAGCGTTTACAACGCCTGTGCTATCATCACCATCACTGAGGATTGAAAGGGCGTCCTGGAGCCCCTTGAGGACCTTTTCGGAGTTGCGGAAAAGGTCACGCTTGGAGGTGAGTTCATCATACTCGCCAACGCGTATGCCAGCACTTTCAATCTCGTTAATCTCGTGCTGCAAAAACTCTATGCGTTTTTGCTTCTCCTCCTCGTTTTGAGAGAGGGCCTTGAACTGCTTATAGAGATTGGAATAAGCCGAATACTTTTCCAAGTAATCATTATAAATATCCTCATTGTTTGCCAGTGCGTCAAGATACTTGTAGTGGCACTCTGGGTTTAAGAGGTTTTGGCTGTCGTGCTGACCGTGGATACTGATAAGTTCCTTACCAAGTTGCTTGAGCATGGACACGGTTACAGTTGCGCCATTTACCTTGCAAGCATTCTTGCCGTCAAGGCTAATTGTTCTTGATATGTGAAGTGTGTTATCGGATTCGGTTGGTATACCAAGGTTGTAAAGGAGTTTTGTGACATTAGGACCTATGTCCTCAAAGAACGCTGTGACCTGTGCCTTGTCGGCGCCGGTTCTAATAAGTTCTTTTGATGTGCGCTCACCAAGGATTGCAGAGATGGAGTCAACAATGATTGACTTACCAGCACCTGTCTCACCGCTCATAACGTTAAGACCGTTGCCAAAATCAATGGCAGCAGACTCAATTATGGCTATGTTGTCTATCCTTAGTGTTGTGAGCATTTTAGTCTCCGATCATTTTATGAATGTTCTTGCAAAGGGCGCCTGCAGCGGCCTCTGTGCGGCAGAGAACAAAGATGGTGTCGTCACCAGCGATTGTTCCTAGTACCTCATCCTTATCTGCTGCATCAAGCGCTGCGCAAGCGGCATTTGCCATGCCTACGTGTGTCTTGATGACACAGGTGTTAAGCGCATAGTCGGCGCTTACAACTGCCTCTGCAAAGATAGCGTTGTACTTTGATGAAAGTTTCTCGCTTGGGGTCTCACTTGCTGCATAGGCAGACTTGCCTGTTGCGCCGATGCGCTTAACAAGCTTGAGTTCCTTGATGTCGCGAGAGATTGTTGCCTGTGTAACCTCAAAGCCCTTTGACTTGAGCTTTGAAATCAACTCATCCTGAGTGTAAATGGACTCGGACTTAATAAGATCAAGTATTGCGTCCTGTCTCTGTTTTCTGATATTCATGCTTTTCCCCTTTACTTACCGAGCAACTTGGAATTAAGAATCTCGAAGAATGCCTCGTTCTTAATTCTGATGAACTCTGATACCTTTTCCGATTTTGCTATTTCGATCTTATCCCCAAGACCGATTCCTATTGTCTCTCCTCCATCAAGTGAGAGGAAGAGGTCCTTGTTAGATGAACTCTCATCAAGCGACAGTGTAATCTTGTTATCCGCACTAAATACCGTTGAGCGTGAGAACAATGTCTGTGGACAAATTGGTGTTACAACAATTGCCTCCATACTTGGATTGATGATTGGACCACCAGCTGAGAGTGAGTATGCTGATGAACCGGTTGGTGTTGCAACTATTACACCATCTGCACGATAACTGCTTGAGCGTTTGCCGTCGCAGTCAACGTTTATATCTGTAATCTTGAGTGTGCTACCACGTGCCAGTACAACGTCGTTGATGCAGCTATCCATCAAGATTGTCTTACCATCCCTAATTATGGCAACATCAAGGAGCATACGCTTATCTATCCTGTAGTTGCCGTCAATGAGGTTCTTGAGGAGCTCAAGTTCATTGCTCTCAAGACCTGCCATAAATGCAAGGCGTCCTGCGTTGATACAGAGAATTGGCTTCTTGTAGTCAACTGTCTTCTTCGCAGCGCTAAGCACCGAGCCATCACCACCAATTGAGATGATTACATCACACCAATTGATGAGTTTGTCAAATTCATAGTGTTGCATGTTAGCAACATCTGCGAATTTATTGCTCACCTCATCAAGGCAGGCATATTCAGCACCGTACTTATCAAGCCACTGACATATATCGAATGTGACAGATACTGACTTTTCTCTTGTTAAATTTGGTAAGAGTGCAATTTTCATTGTTTCTCCTCCCCGTTTAGTACCTCATGCGATTTCTCAGCAAGTTCCATTGCAGAGAAGTTAAGTTGATTCTCTGGAGAATCTGATTTTTCGATAAACATCAAGTATTCAATGTTGCCCTCTGGCCCCTTAATTGGTGAAAAATCAAGTCCCTTTAATGTAAATCCAGTTTCTATTGCAAAGGTTGTGATTGACTCAAGAACCTCTGCGTGAGTTGAGAGCTCACGAACAACGCCCTTCTTGCCGACCTTCTCTCGACCGGCCTCAAACTGTGGCTTGATGAGGCAAACCGCCTCGCCACCGTCACGGAGCAAGGTCCTCATTACTGGAAGAATAATCTTGAGTGAGATAAAGGAGACGTCGACCGATGCAAAATCAATTGGGTCTGGGACCTCATCGGTTGTACAGTTCCTAAAGTTGGTGCGCTCTAGATTTACTACTCGCTCGTCAGAGCGAAGCTTCCATGCGAGTTGGCCATAGCCAACATCGATTGAGTAAACCTTAACTGCACCATTTTGAAGCATACAATCGGTAAATCCACCAGTGGATGCGCCGATGTCCATACAGGTCTTGCCCTCAAGTGTCAGTGGGAATACTTTCATAGCTTTTTCAAGCTTGTATCCACCACGACTGACGTATGGCATCTTGCTACCACGAACCTCTATTGCATCAGTAGGTTTTATCTGTGCGCCACTTTTGAGTTCCTTCTGACCGTTGACATATACCTGTCCGGCCATAATAAGTGCGCGCGCTTTTTCACGACTATCCGTGTGACCTTGCTCGAATACAGCAACGTCAAGTCTCATCTTGTCGCTCAACCTAAACTCTCCTTAAAACTTCTTGTACCATAGCGTCACTTGAGAGGTCGAACTCCTCCTCAAGTTCGCTAATGCTTGCGTGATGTACAAAGGTATTCTCAATAGCGATGTGTGAGAAGTCTCCCTTGTAACCACCCTCCATCAGCATTGTTGCAAAGCTCTCTCCGGCGCCTCCGGCCTTGATACCCTCCTCAAAGAAGAGGACTGTATCAGCCTTCTTGGCCTGAACAATTGCTGACTCATCAATAGGCCAAGCCCTATTGAGTTTGATGATCTTTACATCTATGTCGTATTCCCTTAGTTTCTCCTGTGCCTTAACTGCGTTGGAGAAGAGGCTGCCATAGGTTACGATTGCAACACTGGCAG
>JAUNQL010000024.1:6336-10779 GCA_030536195.1 Clostridia bacterium
TCGCCTTATAATTCTTTGGCAAGTAGCCCTCGTAGCCGCGTGGATAGCGTACGGCAACAACGTTGCCATCAACATCCACCGCTTGGTGGAGGGCAATGCCAAGTTCCTCATAGGAACTTGGGCTGTATATTATAGATCCTGGGATGGATTTGAGGAATGCAACATCCAAGATACCTTGGTGGCTGCGTCCATCCTCACCGACAAAGCCGGCTCTGTCAACGCCTAAGATGACCTTGTTGTTTTGCATAGCAACATCGTGAACAAGCTCATCGTATGCGCGCTGAAGGAATGTTGAATACACAGCAAAGACTGGTATCTTATCGCCCTTTGCGAGACCGCCCGCAAAGGTTGCAGCGAACTCCTCAGCGATGCCGACGTCGAAGAATCGATCTGGATAACGCTGCGCAAAGCCTTGGAGGCCTGTGCCAAGCGTCATCGCAGCAGTGATTGCACAGATTCTGTCGTCCTCGCCTGCGAGTTCGCAGAGGTAATCACCAAAGACATCTGAGTAATTCTTAAGGCCTACCTTAGAGATTGGCTCACCTGTCACAATGTTGAACCTTGAGATACCGTGGAACTGTGCTGGGTTAAGTTCAGCTGGCTCATAGCCCCTGCCCTTAACTGTCTGGATATGCAAAAGAACTGGTGTATCAAATTCCTTAGCAGCCTCAAGTGCACGTGTAAGTGCTAAGATGTTGTGACCATCAACAGGTCCCAAATATCCAAAGCCTAGGTCCTCAAAGAAATTACTTTGATAGAGATAGTCCTTAGCCATCTTCTTAATCTGGCTGCCCTTGTCGTGTAGAGCCACACCGCCTGGGAGTGACTCCAAGGCATCAATAAACATGCCCTTTGCCTTGTAGTAGGTCCTATTAGTACGCCTTGCTGCAAGGTATTTTGCAAAGGAGCCTACGTTCGGTGAAATTGACATCTCATTGTCGTTTAGGATGACAATGAGTTTGGAATTGGAACGGCCGGCATTGTTGAGTGCCTCATAAACAAGGCCTCCTGTAAATGAGCCGTCACCGATAATTGCGATTGTATATGAGTCATCGCCCTTAAGCTGCTTTGAAACTGCGAGGCCGTATGCGGCAGAGATAGATGTGCCAGAGTGACCTGCAGCAAAGGTATCGTGTTCGGACTCCTCTGGATTTGGGAAACCAGAGATACCACCGTTTTGACGCAGTGTATCAAAGTCGTCATACCTACCAGTCAAAAGCTTGTGTGTATATACCTGATGTCCTACATCCCAGACAAATGAATCACGTGGCGAATCAAAGACCTTATGAAGCGCAATTGTAAGTTCAACTACACCAAGGTTTGATGCCAAGTGGCCACCAGTCCTCGCAACAGTTGATACGAGTTTATCTCGTATCTCCTCAGCGAGTACATCAAGTTCCCTATTTGTTAAGTTTTTAAGTGTTTGTGGATTGTTTCCAACTTGGTCTAAAAACTTATATTCCATAACTAACCTCAATTATTTATTGCGTGCTAAAAGTTGCTTTGTGAAATAGATTAAATTCTCGTTGTTGTCAAAAACTTCTAGTGCCTTGAGTGCATTGTTTGTAAGTTCCTCAGCACGTGCCTTGGCACCATCAAGTCCAAGCAAAGTAACGTAGGTTGCTTTGCCGTTTTGAGCGTCGGAGCCAACCTCCTTGCCAAGTGTTTCAGTGTCGCCTGTGACATCAAGGATGTCGTCAATAATTTGGAAAGCAAGGCCAAGGTTCTCAGCATAGACCTTAGCTGCCTCAAACTGCTCGTTATTTGCCATAGCGGCGTTGCAGCCAAGTTCACATGCACAGCGGATGAGCGCGCCTGTCTTGAGCTTGTCTGTCTCCTCAAGGCGTTCAACTGTAATATCAGTTGATTCCTCGTTCTCAAGGTCAAGTGTCTGGCCACCCACCATGCCATAGATACCGGCATAGTTTGAGAGTGCACGTGTGCACTTGACGATTGTGTGATCAGATACACCTGCATCTGATGCAATTTGGAAAGCATAAGTGAGGAGTGCGTCGCCTGCAAGGATAGCATTTGCCTCGCCAAACTTCTTGTGGCAGGACTCCTTGCCACGGCGATAGTCATCATTGTCCATCGCTGGCAAATCGTCATGTACTAGTGAATATGTGTGAATCATCTCAAGGGCACATGCAAATGGGAGTGCATCGGAGATGTTGCCTCCACACATCTTGCAGAACTCTAAAGCCAAGATTGGCCTAATTCTCTTGCCACCGATTTCAACGCTGTACTGCATTGCATCAGCAACAGTCTGGTAATCAGTGTCATTGATTGCAAGATAATCAAAAAGCGTTGCGTTGATTAAGTTGTAAAGTGATTTGAAATATTCCTCTACTTGCATTAGTTTGAAACCTTCTCCCCTTGAAGTGTTACTATTGTCTGCTCAGCCTTATCAAGGGACTCGTTACAAAATGCTGCAAGTTTAGTTCCTTCTTCGAAAAGCTTAAGTGATTCATCAAGTCCGAGTGAGCCATCCTCGAGTTTTGCAACGATCTCCTCGAGTCTCGCCATGGACTGTTCGTAGTTTTGTTCTGCCATTACAGTACCTCCGCACCTATTGTGCCATCGTTTAGGCGGATGCTTAGCTTGTCGCCAGGTTTTACATCCTCCACACTCTTTATTACACCCTTCTCGCCCTCTGTGATGCTATAGCCACGGCTGAGCACCTTAAGTGGTGAGAAGGCATCTAGTTTACTAGTTAAAACTCTAAAGTTTGCCCTGTTTGTTTGAACTTTGTTATTGACCGCTGAGTTGATCCTGTCAACTAAGTTATCAAGCATCAGCCTGCGCTCGTTGATGAGAGCCACTGGGCCCTGCATAACATTGCGTGATGTCAACTGGTTAAGTGATGTACGAAGTGTAGTCACTTTGTTTAACATCAGTTTCTGTGAACGCATGCCAAGTTGCATGATGTGGTCTCGCTCGGCAAGGACATCTGGTACGACGATTTCAGCTGCAGCGGACGGAGTCGGTGCACGAAGGTCGGCAACGAAGTCCGCAATTGTGAAATCCGTCTCATGGCCGACGCCAGAGACCACAGGCGTCTTGGCAGCGTAGATTGCACGCGCCACACGCTCGTCGTTAAAACACCACAGGTCCTCAATCGAGCCACCGCCGCGTGCAACTATCATCACGTCGGCCTGGCCAGACGCATCAAGGTCCTCTATCGCCTCGACTATCGACCGCGGTGCGGTCTCACCCTGTACTAGCGCCGGTGAAATAACTATGCGTGCCATCGGCCAACGACGACCTAGTACGTTACAGATATCCTGGAAAGCAGCGCCTGTTGGTGAGGTTACAACACCAATTGTCCTTGGATACTTAGGCAACGGTTTCTTGTGTGCCGTATCGAAAAGACCCTCCTTTTGGAGTTTCTCCTTGAGTTGCTCGAAAGCAATACTTAAGGAACCCACACCGTCAGGTTGCATGTTCTCAATATAGAACTGATAGGCGCCGTCACGTTCGTAGACAGATACGCTACCGAAAGCTATTATCTTCATGCCATCGGCTGGCATGAACTTGAGCTTGGACGCATTGCCACGGAACATGACCGCCTTAATAGACGACTTATCATCCTTGAGTGTCATGTACATGTGACCTGATGAGTGTGCCTTGAAGTTGGATATCTCACCAACTAGGAAGAGCGCTTTGAGAGTCACATCATAGTCCATCAAGGATTTGACGTAATTATTCAGTTGTGCAACGGAATAAACTTCCGGTGTCACATCTTGCATAACTTACTCCTTAATAATTGATGCCAGAATCGCAACGCCTGCTGCGTTGTCGCTTGAAAACTCTGGCGTTGCAAAATATGCTTGCCTGCCGTTTTGTTCACAGTAAGTGCGAAGCGCTGACTGTAAAATCGAGTTGGACATAACTCCACCTGAAAAGACAACAGGTAAATTACTGTCGGTTACATCAAGCATAGTCTTGATTGCCTGTTCGATGTAGCGAAGGCAATAGAGTGCTATGTCCTCACGCGGGCAGCCGTCATCAAACATCTTCTGGCACTGGTTCTCAACGCCAGAGATTGATGGACTGCCATCTACACTCGATACATTAATTTTGATTGGCTTATCAATGAGTTCTGACTTAAGAGCTAATTTTTCAAGTTCTGGTCCGCATGGGAAATCAAGTCCCATCATCACGCCAACCCTGTCAATTGCCTGGCCAGCCTTTAAATCACTTGATGAGCCGATAATAGTGCACGATACTGGGCACCTGTCACTTGGGCTAACTTTCAGCGACTCAGTCGTACCACCTGATACGTGGAAGGCTATAAAGTCACTGCCAACCAAATCAAGCTTGCCTGCGCTATAGAGCGCTGCCATTACGTGGCCCTCCTGGTGAGAGACCTCAACGAGTGGCTTGCCCTCCACAGTTGCAATAGATGTTGCAACAGTTTGGCCAACTGTGAAGCATGGCATA
>JAUNQL010000154.1 GCA_030536195.1 Clostridia bacterium
GATTTCAACCATCTCATCATAGAATGTTGAGTTGCAAGAAAAGCCATGAATCATGAAGAGCTTACCAAGTACTGGTGTGCCTGGTGCTGGGAAGTCAACCTGATAGTGTACATCATAGTCGCCTTCATGATAGTAGTAACTGTTTGGATAAGGATAACCGTTTACTGGATTAAGTGGAGTCTCACGAGCTGTTTCCTGGAGCCACTTCCAACCCTTAACAGCGCCAACGCCAAGAGCTGATACAGCAGCAGTGCCGCCGAGAACAGCAACGGCGCCGATCTTTGCAAAGTTTGACTTATTCATATTAATTCCTCCTATATTTTTCCGAACGTGTTCACAAAAATATTATACGTGTATTTTACTTATAATACAAGAGGCAATCCATTTTAGCACTCCTTGTTGTAGAGTGCTAATTATTTACAATTTGTTCACACATTTGCATAAATTAGTGTTATAATGTGAATTGTCAGATGGAGACATCTGTGACATATATTTACATAGATATCTTTAATTAGGAGGCAATTATTATGAGAGGCTTTATGACACCTTATGATCCATTTAGAGAGATGGAACGTCTTGAGCGTCACTTCTTTAACGACCCATTCTTTGGTGGCAGCTCCAATTGTATGCCAAGTTTTGGTACCGATATCACCGATGAAGGCGACTCATATAAATTGACAGCCGACCTTCCAGGTTTTGAGAAAGACGATATTAAAATTGACATAGAGGACAACACCCTTACCCTTTTAGCTGAGAGACACTCTGAGTTTGAAAAGGAGGACAAGAAGGGCAAGTATATCAGAAAAGAACGCTCATACGGTTCATACATGCGTTCATTTGATTTGACCGGCATCAAGGCCGATGAAATTGAAGCAAAGTACGACAATGGCGTATTGACCTTAAATCTCCCTAAACAAGATGAGATCAAGCCAACATCAAGAAGGCTTGAAATCAAGTAAAACCGCAAACAGTAAACGCCCGAGAGTTAACCTCTCGGGCGTTTCACTTTTATCTATTAACCATTGCCCCATTTAAGGACGTAAATACATACTTGTTTGTTACCCCACTGTACACATTCATCATATGTGTTGAAGTAGAGGTCAACTATTGTTCCATTGCCTACAAATCCACCAGTATCAGCAGCTATACAGTAACCATAGACATACTTACCGTCTGTAGTAACAATGTAGAGCTCTGAGCCATATGGTATCTGTCTTGGGTCAACCGCTACGTGACCAGACTGAGCAAGACGGCCAGACGCCGTGCCCTTGCCAGGAGCTGCGTAGTACGCAGTTGAGTTACCAGTAATTGTAGTGATTACACTTACTGGGATACCATCTTGCAATGCGTATGGCATTGGGATAGCCGAAAGTTGTGAGCCGGTTGCAAGGACACGAATCTTGGTACCAGATACCAAAATCTTGTTCTGTGCAGGCTCTATTACCTTCTCTGAAAGTTTTGTAGACTTCGTGACCTTGCCATCAACGACTTTGTCACGATAGGTTACCTCTTTCGATCCGGTCTTACCTTCCTGTTCAACCTTGGTTTCACCCTTATAGACCTGAGCTGAGGTCTTATAGATTGTCTCAAACCTGATTGGCTCTGTCGCTGTACGCTCCTCATAAGACACACGATAGACAGTAACAGTCTTACCAGCCTTAAGTTCAGTCGTGAGCGATGGGTTAACCTCATCGTTCTCACCGAGAGTGATGTTAAGGCTTGTGAGTACGTCGGCAACTGTTCCAGTAAGGAATTCGGCCTCCTGCTTTTTACCGTCAGCAATAACGTCAACAGTAAAAGCTCTCGTTATTTTAATTGTCATTTTTTCTACGAGGAGATCAGTCTCCTTGTAGTTCATCTTGTCGGCAGGTCTGCATGTAAGCCCTGCTTCTTCAAGTGCATCCGCCACAGTACCAGCTATCATGACTTCGGTGATTTCACCGTCATCATCGATTGTAACTGGCATAGCGCGCTTAATGACAAGTTGATTGCCACGCTTCGCGCTCTTGCCAACAGTGAATTCTGAGGTATCCAGCCAGTCCTTTTCCCCTAAAGTGACACCGGCCTGCTCAAGAATTATGCGGGCGCTCTGCTCGGATGTAGTGACCTTAATCGTCTGTCCATCAACTAGCACGTTTACAGTGTAGTTGGATATAGCCGAAGCAATGATTGTTCCTACGACAATTAGCGAAAGAAAAATTACTGCTATAATTCGACCTGGAGCAGATGTAAAGGCACTATGCTTGACATCGTTTTTTACCATCCAAGATCTCCTTCGCAAAGTTCATGATTTTACTTTGCGACACATATTGTATGTATATTATAATGAATTGTCAAATTTTTTGAGGACGTCTTTTTGTGCAAATTGCACAAGAAAATGTGTAAAAGTAATAAGATTACAATTTGTAATTTTCTTTTTTAGAAAAATTAGGGCAAAAAGTTTGGGCATTTTATAAAAAATGCCCTTGTAACTATTTTGTAATCAATTTTTGACAAATTTTAACGTTTTTGCACCACTATTGCACCACTTGGGGGGGGGGAAGATATATCCCTTTACTCCCCTGCAAGCTCTTTTGTACGTTTATATGCAGCGGTCAATGCATCAGACACCAATTTTTCAAGTCCCTGATCCTCTAAAACATGTACACCCTCGATTGTGCTG
>JAUNQL010000155.1 GCA_030536195.1 Clostridia bacterium
GGGGCAGGCAAAAGCACAATCATGAAATCTGTTATAGGTTTTCTTAAGTATTCGGGAACGATAACCGTAAACGGATATGCTAATAAAACTCCCGAGGCAAGAAGGATTTTAGGATATATTCCGGAACTTCCTTCACTTTATCCCACACTTACGGTAGGGGAACATATGGAATTTATTGCGAGAGCTTACAAGCTTAGCAATTACAAGGAACGTATTGACATGCTGTTGGAGCGTTTCGAATCTTACGGACAAAAGAAAGAAGTTCGGTGACGAGCTCTCCAAGGGAATGCAGCAAAAGTTAAATTTGTGTCTGGGTCTTTTACCGGATCCCGATATCATATTGCTTGATGAGCCCATGATCGGACTGGACCCGCATGCAATAAAGGAACTTAAACAGTTTATTGAAGAAGAGCGTCAGGCCGGGAAGACGATGTTAATCAGTACACATATAATCGACAGTGTTGACATGATGTGGGACAGAACAATTATCATGCAGAACGGTCAGATTAAGGCTAATGTATCCAAGGAAGAAATTGACAGTACGGGCAAGACACTGGAGGAGCTTTTCTTTGAGGTTACCGAGGGCGTGGACAAGGAAGAAACCGTTTCCGAGAATGCTGCAAAGGCAGAGAGTGAGGAAGGCTGATGAAACTTTTTGCTTATTATGCGATTCACTCCTTTATCAATACAATAAAGAAGCTTTTCAAAACATGGCTTATTATTATCATTATAGCGATGGTTTTTGGCGCAGCAGTGGGAGTTATTGCTTCAGCTGTGGCCTCTAAGTCAGGTAATGCGGAAGAGGTTACGGTTGAAGAAGTATCAGAGACTGTTGAGGAGGAGAATGGAAATTTCCTGACAGAGCGTGGTATCGAAACGCCCGTATTTGTGGATTTTATTATTTCACTTGTTTTTATTGCTCTTTTGGTAATGAATGTGCTGGGAGCTTCCAAGAGCGGGAAAATGTTTAAACCCGGTGATGTGATAATGCTTTTTGCATCGCCGCTAAAACCGCAATCGGTACTGCTTTTCAGGCTTATGGGTACGATAGGTCTGTCACTCATTCTCTCGCTTTATATGTTGTTTCAGATTCCTAATTTTGTGATAAATCTTCACATGACGGTATGGAGCGTGATAGTACTTGTCATTGCTTACGCATTTACATTGATCCAGGGAACTCTTTTTCAGGTAACCTTCTATACACTTTCCAGCCGTGACGGAAAGAAAGCGGGAGATTATAACAGGCTCGTTTTAATAGTTCTGGGAGTTATTGCGCTTTCTTTTGCAATCTATGTAAGCGGTACGGGAGTCGACCTGCTCACGGGTGGGGTTAATTTCTTTGCCGGAAAAAAGACATTTTTTGTTCCCTTCTGGGGATGGACCAGAGCCATGTGCTACTATGCGATATGCGGGGACAATGCTAAATCAGCCATATATATGGCGGTTATGCTTGTTGCCACAATTGTGCTCATCGTAGTCATCTGGAGCATAAAGTGTGATTTTTACGAGGATGCGATAGAGGCAGCCGAGAAGCAGGCAGCATTGCTTGAAAGCGCCAGGGAATCAACCAAGGGCGGTGTGCAGGCGAGAACCAAGGAGCGTAAAGGGAAGGTTAACAGAGAAGGATTTGCACACGGATGGGGCGCAAGCGTGTTCTTTTTCAAGCCTTTATACAACAGATTCAGATTTTCCAAGCTTAATATTTTCTCGATAACATCGATTGTGTATATGGCAATAACCGCGCTGGCGGCATGGGGATTTACCCAGGCATCGTTTGACAATGCTTTCACTTATATTGCCTGCATAATCGGAGGCTGTGTATTCTACAGGACACTGGGCAATCCTCTTGAGGAGGATATAAACAAGGCGTTTTTCGTAATGGTTCCCGAAAAGGCAGGAAAGAAGTTACTCTATTCGATTGGAGCGGGACTTACGATTACTCTTATGGATATTTTCATTCCGATTGTGGGAGCGGCTGTATATTTTAAGGCCAATCCGGTTCATGTATTGCTGTGGATACTTTTTGCCCTCTCAATTGACTTTTTCGGAACCTGTACAGGTGCATTTATTGCAGTATCGGTTCCGGGAGAAGCGGGTAAGGGAGCCAAGCTTATAACGCAGATAATTTTCCTGTATTTCGGGCTGATACCGTCGGCTATAATGGTTGTGCTGGGATTCGTATTTTCCGTACTTGTAATAGCTCTTTTGGGTGGGATTGCACTGAATGCGGCACTGGGATATTTGTTTTATGCACTTATGCCGCGGTTTCTTGAGAACGGAAATATGTGATATATACCGGGATGCCTGAGAGAAAAATGGGTATTATCTTAACCGGTCGGACACATTGATTATTAATCAGGGCGCGGGGACGGCGCGGAAAGGAAGCCATGAAAATTAAATGGGGAGTTTTAGGTACTGCTTCAATAGCAAGGCACTGTACCATTCCCGGTATGCTTAAGGCTGAAAGCTGTGAACTTTACGCAATCGCCGGAAGAAATGAAGAAAAGGTAAATGAGTTTAAGGAAAAGTTTGGATTTGTTAAGGGCTATACAGGATACGAGAAGCTGGTTGCGGATCCCGATGTCCAGGCGGTTTATATTCCCCTTCCCAATGATATCCATAAAAAGTGGGTTATCGAATGCCTTAAGGCAGGCAAGAA
>JAUNQL010000156.1:0-396 GCA_030536195.1 Clostridia bacterium
TGCCAAATAGGTAACCGAGAGTCCCGCGCCTGTAATCCACTCAGGAAGCGGCTTTGATTTCAAAAGCGCACGCGCATATACACGGCAAGAGTTGTTCTGACCTGTCGATGTCGTTTGGTTTTGAAATAGATATCTCGAACCTGTGGGCCAATTCTCTCCATAAATGTATATGGTCGTCGCCGCGGGCTGAGGATAGTAATAGAATGCACCTTGTTCGAGCACAAGGTCGTTGGCATATATTCGCAACGTTGTTAATGCAGAACAACCTTGGAATGCTCCGACACCAACCTCCCTAACATTTCTCGGTATGGTAATTGATGTAAGTCTTTTACAGTAACAGAATGCGCTGCCGCCAATTTTTGTAACGGCATCGGGAATTTCGATAGAAGGAATCAA
>JAUNQL010000156.1:406-1686 GCA_030536195.1 Clostridia bacterium
CCCTGCCGAATGTCCATTCTGGGACGCTCTCAAGACACTTTGGTAAAGTGACATTTGTCAATTTCACACAATCACAGAACATCATATACGGGAGTTCTCTGATGTTATCATCGAAGGATACGCTGATCAATCCCGTACACCCTCGAAATGTCCACCCCCCGATCGGAACGTTCGTGATATATACCGACGAAATCCTTGTACAATCCCTAAATGCGCTTGCGGAGATTCCGCGGCATCTCGTCAAGTCAAGTGCGCCAGAGAGAGAACTCGTATAACCGCAAGCCCAGCCATCAACCAGCCGCACACCTGGGATTGTTTCCGTGTCATACGCCGAAGTGCAGTTGTCGAAAGCATATGAACCGATGCTCCGCACACTCTCTGGGATTTCAACATTCCGCAACGAGCCACAATCCTTGAAAGCCCCGTAGGGAATCTCTGTCAACCCCTCAGGAATCCTTATGCTCGTTAACGAACCACACCCCGAAAATGACGACTGGGAAATATTAGTTACCCCCGGCATTATAATCGTTCGCATTGAGGTGCAGTTCAAGAACGCCGAAGCACCAATGGACTTGACGGTATCAGGAAGAACAATATCACTGCACCCGTTGAGAACAGCCTTGGTCAGAGTGCCGCTTTCATCGATGGTAAAGCTCGGATGATTCTCCGTCCACTTGGCGTAAAGCTCTGAAACCGAGGCTGCAACAATGTCTGTCGAATCAACGCGCGAAAGCAGGCCGGGATCGGAATGCCAACCCTGAAATGTATGTGCAGCCCATGTAGGAGTAGGCAATGCCCCATAGGTTTCGCCAACGACATATTCCCGCGACGAAACAGCATCTCCACCATTTGAATTGAACCAAACCGTGACGAGTTCGGACCACTTGGCATAGAGAAGCTTTATATCCTCGTCAACAATACTTTTCGCGACAACCTTATCCGTAAGCGACGGATTTGAATACCAGCCAATGAATTTGTAACCGAACCGCACAGGCAGTGGAAGCACGCCAAACTCTTCACCTAAGACATATGTCTGTGCGGACACGGGATTTCCACCATTCGCCTCAAATCCTACCGAATGGTACGCCGCCCACTTCGCATAGAGTTTCTTAACAGACGGCGAAACCTTGGTGGATGCAGTCACTCCTGTCAAAAAAGCAGGGTCTGAATACCATCCTTTGAACTTGTAACCCGAACGAACAGGTGTCGGAAGAACCCCATAAGGTTCGCTCGACCAATAAGACTGATCCGGGATCACGCCGCCACCATTCGACTCAAAA
>JAUNQL010000156.1:1696-2652 GCA_030536195.1 Clostridia bacterium
TAAGTGTCGTAATAATGGTATCGGTGTGAGTAGTGAGGCGTCAACACTCCAGCTATCGTCATATAGGAATCAATATACATTTCCGTCCATGACACACTGGGCTGGCTCGCCATCACTGATAGACCGATCATGCCGGATGCCTTAAGCGTATTTGTCGAAGCAAGCGAAGTCGGCATTCCGTTGACAAGGTATGTTACGGAACCGCTCTCGCAATGAACGAGTTGGGCCGACACCCTCTTGACATGAACCTTGGCAGTGTAGCCGCTTGGGACTTCAACTGTATAGGTGTTCGAAATTGGCGAGACGTTAACACCGCCTCGCACAAAATGTTCGTAAGATGGTGTAGCCGGTGAGATGACATAGGATTCGGCATGGGCCTGTGAATGGTGGACGAGTGTCAAGCCAAATATAGTCGCACAGACGACACTTGCAGAGTTCTTCATGTTCTTCCTCCTTTATAATACATCGACGCCAACCCCTTCTGGGATCGTGTCATTTTGCGGTCGATTCTCCGGATCAACGACATTAACTTTGCAGGACAACCCATTTCCCGCAAGGGTTATGCTGAAACACTTATCGTCTTTGACAGTGCTTGTTGTCAGGCAATTCGTAAAAAACGGGAACCGAACGCCGTATTGATCCTCGAAAACCATAATGAACTTAATCAACTCATCGACTACGAACAACCGATCTGATTTCGGCAATTCACCATATAGCTCAACAGAGATCAAATGCTTGGCTGAATCATGCCCCAACCTTGCCCTTCCAAGATGCCGAAAAGACTTTTTCAAGGCAACATCCTCCTCTGGGCCATCTTGCATGTAGCATTTACCAAACTCATAACCGCAAAGTGATTTACACGGTAGGTTCTTATTTTCGCGAACAAGCGGCTTTATGCTGCCATCAAGAAGACCTCGAAGAACTTCCTGCTTTTTTTCAAGTCGCTCAATTTGCAA
>JAUNQL010000157.1 GCA_030536195.1 Clostridia bacterium
CAACTATGGCATGCCAGAGAAGGATATTAAGTTCCTTTTCAACAAGGTTGATCCGAAGAAAACTCATGATGCAAAATACTTATGGCCTTATCCAATCCAGACTCATTTCATGGCTATGAAATGGCTTGAGGACAACGCTGATAAGTACAATCTTGACCTCTCTAAGGTATTTGTTTCAGGCGACTCAGCAGGCTCTCATATGACCGGTGTTGTAGCAGCTTGTTTCTGCGATGACAATTATGCGAATGCACTTGGTGTTAAGAAACCATCATTTGTACCAAAGGGCTACATTATGAATTGTGGTCTTTACAAGTTCTCAATCTATGAGCCAATACCAATTGCACGCTCAATGATGCGTAAATTTACAGGCTATGATAACATCAAAGAATGCCCATTGTATAAGGAATTAAACCCAATTCCTTATATCAACAAAAAGGCTAATAATGTACTCGTTGTCAAAGGCCAGTTTGATATCATGACAATCATGCAATCAGATATGATGGTTAAGCGCCTTAAGAGTGAGGGAGTAGAACATGACTTCTATGTTGGCCGTGGATTCCCACTTGCAACATTCCATGATTTTATGTTCCTTACATTTACACAGCATTCAAAGGACTGTATGGCTTACACAGCAGACTGGCTTAAAAAGACAGCAGCAAAATAAGAATTAAAGTTAAGTGGCGGTGAGAACTGCCACTTTTTGCTTATAAGTGTATTTTGTTTGCTTTTTGTTAATTGATTTATAAACTATATAAGTATATAATATTTTTCGTTACATAAAATGGGAGGGATATATATGGTTCAATTCTTAGAGTACGTAGGTTGTGGTATCCTTTGGATTGCAAGTTCAATACTTACTATCGTTAAGAAAAATCCTATAGGGATCATTATTTTAGCACTTATGCATGGCACAGAATGTGTTTTGATTGGTGTTAAGACAGGCCTTAAGTACGGTAAAAAACTTCCTGAGTCTATAGCTATGTGTATGACATTTGGTTTTACATGGTGGCTCCCACTCAAGAAGCAAATTGAAGCAGAAACATTCACAGATGCTGATTTTGTACGTACTGATCACGATTTCACAATGCCAGAAACGGGGGTACAGAAATAATGCCAGCAGTATATGATAAAAATGCAGTAGTTATTACTAAGGCTCCTGCACTCAACTATTTCCATAACAACGTTTCTTTACCTTATGACTACGGCACACCATCTTACGATGAGCGTGCTGACGTTAAGGCTATCAAGGCTACTGTTCGTAAGTCTCTTGATGATCTTGATAAAGAGACAGGTTGGAAGGCTCAGTTCAAGGGCAAGAAGATCCTTGTTAAGCCTAACCTTGTATTCGTAACACCAAAGGGTGGATATCGCTATGATTATGCTATCCCACAGACAACTGACCCACGTGTATTTGACGCCGCTATCGAAGTTCTCAATGAAATCGTAAGTGACATCGTAATCGGTGAGGGCTCGGGCATGGTTACATGGGCTTATGCTCATATGGCAGGCTATGACCGTATTGCAAAGCACTATGGCGCCAAGATTGTTTACTTCGAGGAAATGGCAACAGACAGGTACTTCTGCCCTAAGGCTGAGTGTGGTCAAGAAGTATATGTTACAATGATTATCTCTGAGGTAGTCAAGGGCGAACGCCTTTATGTTTCAGTACCAAAGATGAAGACGAACATCTACACAGGTGTAACACTTGGATTTAAAAACGCTATGGGTACATTCTCATGCAACATGAGATACAGAAACCACACATGGCAGATTGATAAGAAGCTCTCTGACCTTCTCTATCTCTTTAAACCAGACCTTACCGTTGTTGATGGTATCATCGGCGGTGGCGGAAACACACCAGGCCCTAACTTCCCAGTACTTGTTGACAAGATTGTTACTGGTACTAACTCTGTTGAGGTTGACCGCGTTGTTACTGAGATGATGGGATTTGACCCAACAAAGAACAAGCTTCTTATTGAGGCTGGTAAGCGTGGCTTTGGTGACCCTAATGTTAAGATTTGTGGTGAGAAGGAAATCACACCATTTATTCCAGCAGAGCAGTCACTTATCACAGAGCGTTTTGAGCACAACTGGCCAGGTATTAACTATTTCGTAGGTCATACAAACAGCCGTGCTCCAAAACTTACTTCTCTTCAGACAAGTCGCGATTTTGCAATCGAGATGGAAAAGACATGCGGCGGCGGATGTGTAGCATCTCTTGGTACAACATTCGAGGTTATGTTTGGTTCTTATACATATCCACTTACAAAACTCCGTCATCTCAACATCATTGTTGGTAATGGTGCTGAGTACAATGGTGAAAAGTATTGGCTTGACCGTGATGGTAAGGCATACTCACTTGAGGACTTAAAGAAGCTCCCAGGTATCACACTTGTTTGCGGTGAGTGCTCATCACCAGCAAAGGATGCTGCAACACCAGGCCTTTGGATTCGTGGCTGCGGTGAGGTTAACAATCTTGCTGTTCGTACAATGCTTGCAATGATGCCTACATTACCTGGACAGTTCGATCTTAACAACATCCATATCATCTTGTTTGGCTTGATTCGTAAGTATCTTGTTAAACTCTTTATGGCAGCAAAGGGAACTCCAACAGAGCCTAACTTTGATGCTTAT
>JAUNQL010000025.1 GCA_030536195.1 Clostridia bacterium
TAAAATTTATATGTGTTTAAAAACTTTAGAGGGGGAAGCAAAATGAACAACAAATACCCACTTCTACTTTCACCTGGAAAAATCGGTAGCGTAGAACTTCGCAACAAAACTATTATGGCTGCTATGGGAATGAGCCAGTCAGATAATGGCTTTGTTAATCAGGCAACAATCAACCACTATGCCGAGCGCGCAAAAGGTGGCGTCGGCGGTGTAATCGTTGAGGTTACATGTGTTGATACTCCACTTGGTCTCAACACCAAGGGTATGCTTGTAATTGATGACGACAAATACATTCCTGGAATGACTGACCTTGCAAATGCAATTCACGAGGGTGGATCAAAAGCCTTCCTCCAGATTTCTCATACAGGTCGTGGTGCTCGTCGCCCAATTATTGGCGACCAGCCAGTTGGACCTTCTGCTGTTGCAATGCCTTACTCTTATATGATGGGCCTTGCAAACGAGACACCAAGAGAACTCACAATTCCTGAGATTAAGGAAATTGAAGAAAAATATGCTCAAGCTGCACTTCGTGCAAAAAAGGCTGGCTTTGATGGCGTTGAAATTCATAGCTGTGGATACTATCTTGGACAGCAGTTCCTTTCAAAGACAGCAAATATTCGCACAGATGAATATGGCGGAAGTAAGGAAAACCGCATGCGTTTCCACAAGGAAATTGTTGCAAGAATCCGTGAGCTCTGTGGCGAAGATTTCGCCATCCTCATTAAGATACCAGCAATGGAAATTGGTACTGCCGCAGGCATTTCACTCTTTGATGGTATTTACTACTTCAAAGAATTCCAAAAGTGTGGCGTAGATGCAATTGAAGTTCTCGCTGGCAAATGGTCACCTGAGGCTGGCAAAAATGAAGCACCTGATTCTGCTTACAAAGATTGTATGGCAGTAATCCTCAGTCTCCTTATGGAGATTGGTGTCTTCTTTGCAACAGGTAAGAAAAAGACTATCCCTTATATCGCAGGTGGACGTGCACAAAATCCAGTTGCAGCAGAAAAGGCACTTAAGGCTAAGAAGTGTGACTTTATCTTTATCGGACACGGACTCCTTGCTCAGCCAAACCTTGTTAACCTCATCGATGAGAATCGCGAGGATGAAATTAGACCTTGCATCGGCTGTGGACACTGCATTGACCACCAGCTTCAACACGGTGGCAAAGCTATTTGTTCAAGCAACCCAGTCCTCGCTCGTGGCGATAATGATTATTCGATCAAACCAGCTGATAACAAGAAGCATGTTGTTGTAATTGGTGCCGGCGTTGCCGGTGTTGAAGCTGCCCGTATCGCTGCAATGCGTGGTCACAAAGTTGACCTCTATGACAAGGACACAGAAGTTGGCGGTCAGATGAACCTCGCTGACAAGCCACCTTTCAAAGACAACTTCAAACTTTTGAAGCCTTATCTTGAGAGACAGCTTGAACTTACTGGTGTCAATGTACACCTTGGCACAGAGGTATCAAAGGAAGACATTCTTGGTATGAACGCAGATGCTGTTGTATGTGCAACCGGCGTTATTCCATCAATGCTTAAGATTCCTGGCGCCGAGCGTGCAATTAACGCAAACGATGTTCTCGCCGGTGCAACAACTGGTAACAACGTAGTTGTTATCGGTGGTGGTTCAATCGGTTGCGAAACTGCTGAGCTCCTTAAAAAGCAAGGCAAGAACGTTGCCATCATTGAGATGACAGACACCCTTGCTAGCAACACAGGTAAGACAAATCAGACAATACTCCTCAGCCACCTCAAAGGCCACGGCGTAAAATTATTTACAGAGGCAGCTGTTCAAAGTATCACTGATAAGACAGTTGTTTACAAGGATAAGGATGGCAACGAGAAATCTCTTCCTGCAGACAGCGTAGTTATGTCAGTTGGTAACAAACCAAACACTGCTCTTTACGAATCACTCAAAGATGAAATCAAAGAAATCTACAACATCGGCGACTCAAACGGTGGCGGCATTATTCCAAATGCAGTATATGATGGTTACACAGTAGGTAATCAGTTATAATATTTAAAATAAAAGGCTGTTCTGTCTTCACAGAGCAGCCTTTTTTTGGTAAAATTTATTTATAATTTATAAGTTTTAGGAGAGAAACATATGCCAAAAAGAGCTGACTACATATCTTGGGATGAATACTTCATTGGTGTTGCAAAACTCGCATCATTGAGATCTAAGGATCCAAACACTCAAGTAGGCGCATGCATAGTAAATCAAAACAATAAGATTATGTCTGTTGGATACAACGGTTTTCCTTGCGGATGTTCAGATGATGATTTCCCATGGGAGCGCAGTGCTGAATGCGAAACCGATACAAAGTATCCTTATGTTTGCCATGCGGAACTCAACGCAATTCTCAACAATGAGGGTGGCGACCTCCACGGCTGCAAAATCTATGTTGCTCTCTTCCCATGCAACGAATGCGCAAAGGCAATAATTCAATGTGGCATCTCTGAAGTTGTTTATCTTTCCGATAAATATAAAGATACTCCACTTACAAAAGCTTCACGCAAAATGCTCGAGTCCGCTGGTGTAAAACTTACACCTATAGGCCCACATGCAGAAGAAATTGTTTTAGACCTTCGTGAAGAAAACGTTTAATAAGGTGATACTATGAAAAAGATAGTTTGCTTACTCCTATCTCTTGCTTTTATATTTGCTTTAACAGCTTGCCAAAAAGTTCCAGATGCAGTAGAAACTGATGATATCACTGAGATGTCTGGAAATGATGGTGGCAATGGAATTGCAAATCCACTCATCGAAATGACAAAGGATGAATTTGAAAGCAAGTACGGTGCTACATTCGTTCCAGAGGATGCTGATGAAAATGTAGTCTACATATACATCAATGGCACTGACATTAAAGAGATTATATTTACACGTTCTGACGTTAAATATACCTTCCGCTACAAGGAGGGCAATGAAGAAGATATCTCTGGAATGTACTGTGAGTGGAATACCGAGAAAACCGATAACTACTCAATTAACTTAGATAAAGGTGACGAGAAAGCCGGTATGATTTCTTGGTACTACAACGAAACAAACTACAGCATCTCAATGAACAGCAAGTCAGATAAGGAAACACTTGTCAAAGTAGCTGATCAATACTATGATGCATATTGCAAATAAAACAAAATAAGTATTAAAAGACCCTTGGTAAGGAAACTTACCAAGGGTTTTCTTTTAATATAAAACTGAAACTCTATCTGGATCAATTTCAATTGTAGTTGTTCCATAAAGAGTCTTTTGAAGTTCTTGGGCTGCTGCTGGATAGTCAACAATCCATATCCACTGGCTACCAGCATATCCACTCTTGCAAAGTTTCTCTGATGGAACAGCCATCTGCTCTATATCATACTTGAGCCAACCGCTTGTAATTGCATCGCCTGCATATCCAAGAATGGTTGTTTTGCTCATATCAGTTGTGATATATGGGAATACGTTATTTACTACATTGTTGAGCTGTGAAAGACTTGCATTTTTCATGCTGCTCAATGTGGAAGTAATAACCCTGCGCTGGCGCTCGGTTCTGTTGATATCAGAATCGAGTTTTCTGATACGACAGAATGTGAGTGCCATTTCACCATCAAGATGATTGGTGCCAGTAACGTATGGCTTTGGTTGCGCATTTCCAGTAAGGGACCATTCGTACCAAGTCTCATTGAGGAAGGTTGCTTCCTTTTCCGTTACGTAAACATCAACTCCACCAAGTGCATTAATTACCTTTGGGAAAGTCTGATAATTTACGATTGCATAATCATCAATCTTTACCTTGTAATTGTTCTCAATTGTTGAGAGCAAAACGCTAATTCCACCCTTTGAATAAGCCCAGTTGAGTTTACCATAAGTTGGGCTGCCCTTCTTTGGAACAATGTAGGTATAACTATCTCTATAAAGTGAAGCCAATGTGATCTTCTGAGTTTTCTCATTAACTGATGCAATAATCATTGAGTCTGTGCATCCACTAACTGAATCAAGACCAATGAGAAGAATATTTTTTACGTCTTTAGAGGACATTTTTTTCTCATCGTTTTGAGCCCAATTTTTAATAATGCCATTCAGTGCATCAGCTAAATCCTCAAGCCCCTCCATGTCAACTTCCTCTGTTACTTCTGCAACTGGTTCCTCATCAGCTGTTCCAAGTAAAGAAAGTTTTGACCAAACAAAGATACCAACAACAAGCAAAACTACTATCAATAAAGCAACAACAATAATTATTGTCTTTTGCTTCTTTGTTCTATGTCTCCAGAAATATTTTAGCTTATCGCCAAAAGTTTCCTTCTTGCTCCTTGTCTTCCTTACAGGTTCTGCTGTTTGCTTTTTCTTCTTAGCAGGCTTTTTGTAAGTAGGCTTTGTTGAGCTTCTCTGTTTTTGAGGAATATTTCTTGCTGTCTTACCAGAAGAAGTGCTTCTCTGAGAACTAGCATGTCTTGGCTGATAATCGTCTTGTTTTGACATTTTATTCCTCTACCTCTGCTGATTCTTCTGCCTCTGCTGTTTCTTTAACTTCTGATGTTTCCTCATCATCAAGTTCGGATGAATCGGTCTCTATCTCTTGCTTTTCCCATTCCTCACGAATAGTTGCAAGAGTGATTACCTTGTCCTCATCCTCCTTGATTCTCATAACCTTAACGCCCTTTGCTGGACGAGTAACAAGGTTAACTTCCTCAGAAGAAATACGGATGATAACACCATTTGCTGAGATCATGATAAGTTCATCCTCTGGTTCAACCATACGGATTGCTGCAACCTTACCAAATCTATCAACACGGTAGTTGAGAAGTCCTGAGCCGCCACGCTTTTGTACCTTGTAATCCTCTGGATTAGAGCGACGGCCATAACCCATTTCAGATACAGTAAATACAGTAGCGTTTTCACGAATTACGTCGAAACCAACAACGTAGTCATCAGCTTTCTTGAACGCAATTGCCTTAACACCACGAGCAGTTCTGCCAAGCTCACGAGCGTCAGTCTCGTGGAAGCGAATGCTCATACCCTCGTGTGTTGCAACGAGAAGGTCGTCGTTGCCAGATGTGAGGTGTACCCAAGAAAGTTCATCGTCATCGTCAAGGTTAATTGCGATAAGGCCTGACTTTCTAACGTTCTTGTACTGCTCAAGAAGTGTACGTTTAATAATACCCTTCTTGGTCATCATACATACGTACTCACCATCTGCTTCACCAGGAATGCGAAGAAGTTGAGTAACTTTTTCGCCTGGCATAAGTGGCAATACGTTAACCATATTTGTGCCCTTTGCTTGACGAGATGCCTCTGGAATCTCATAAGCTTTGAGCCTGTAACAACGGCCAAGATTTGTAAAGAACATTACAAATTCGTGGGTTGTACATGTGAACATTGTAGATGTGATATCCTCTTCCTTCTGAGTCATACCAGAGATACCACGGCCACCGCGGTGCTGCTTTTGATACTCAGTTGTTGGCATACGCTTAACATATCCCATCTCAGTAAGAGTGATAACAGATGCTTCCTCGGGAATGAGGTCCTCAATATCTACTTCACCTGATACGTTGCAGATTTCTGTACGTCTCTCATCGCCGAACTTGTCAGCTATCTGGCGAGACTCATCCTTGATAAGTTCCATGAGTTTGTGCTCATCAGCAAGGAGTTCCTCATATTCTGCAATCTTGATATGGATAGAATCGAGTTCATCCATAATCTTCTTAATTTCAAGACCTGCAAGTTGTCCAAGTCGGAATGCAACGATTGCTGATGCCTGTGGATCATCAAAACCGAATTTCTCCATGATAGCAACCTTAGCTTCTGCTTGGCCACCCTTACATTTACGGATTGTATCAATAATGTCGTCAACAATATCAATTGCCTTTGCAAGACCCTCTAAGATGTGAGCACGCTCGCGAGCCTTGTTAAGTTCAAACTTTGTACGACGAGTAACGATATCTTTCTGGAAATTGATAAATTCCTGAAGATATTCCTTGAGTGACAAAATCTTTGGCTGGCCATCAACAATACAGAGGTTGATTACGCCGAAAGATGACTGAAGTTGTGTGTATTGGAAAAGTTGATTGAGAATAACATTTGGATTTGCATCTCTCTTGATATCAATAGAGATGTACATACCATGTCTTGATGAGTAATCGTTAACGTCTGCGATACCATCAACTTTCTTTTCCTTAACAAGGTCAGCGATTGATTCGATAAGACGAGCTTTATTTACGCCATAAGGAATCTCTGTAACCTTAATTTCATAACGGCCATTTGCTTTTTCAATGATTTCAGTACGAGCACGAACTGTGATTTTACCACGGCCAGTTGCGTATGCAGCACGGATACCAGAACGTCCCATGATAATTCCTGATGTTGGGAAGTCAGGACCTGGGATGTGCTCCATGAGTTCTGCAATCTCTATGTCAGGATTATCAATGATTGCACACATTCCGTTGATAACCTCGGTGAGGTTATGAGGTGGAATGTTGGTTGCCATACCAACGGCAATACCCATTGAACCATTGACGAGAAGGTTTGGAAAACGAACAGGTAAAACTGTTGGTTCCTTCAAACGGTCATCGTAGTTTGGAATAAAATCTACTGTGTCCTTGTCGATGTCAGACATCATCTTTACAGAGAGCTTTGACATACGGGACTCGGTATAACGGTATGCAGCAGGTGGGTCACCATCGATTGAACCGAAGTTACCATGACCATCAACGAGAGTATATCTCATTGAGAAGTCCTGAGCGAGACGAACCATAGCATCATAAACTGATGCGTCACCATGTGGATGATAACGACCGAGCACTGAACCTACGGTATCAGCGCACTTACGATATGCCTTATCTGGTGTCAAACCATTTTCGTGCATGGTGTAGATAATTCTTCTGTGAACTGGCTTTAAACCATCCCTTACATCTGGGAGTGCACGAGAGATGATTACTGACATTGAGTAATCGAGGAATGATTTACGCATCTCAGTGTCGAGATCTACGTTGACAACTTTTGTATTTTCAAGATTCTCACGGAATTCTTGTTCTTTCTGCTTCTGAATTTCAGAACTAATCTTTGCCACTTATCATCCCTCCTTATACATCAAGATTTTGAACGTATTTAGCGTTCTTTTCAATAAATTCACGACGAGGTTCAACCTTATCACCCATCAAGATTGAGAATGTCTCATCGGCAACCATTGCATCCTCAAGATAAACACGCTTCATAATACGTGTCTTAGGATCCATTGTTGTTTCCCAAAGCTGCTCGGCATCCATTTCACCAAGACCTTTGTATCTCTGGATGTCACAGTTACCGCCAAGTTCCTCTATCTTCTGATCACGTTCCTCATCTGAGAAAGCGTATTCAGATTTCTTGCCCTTGCTAAGCTTGTAAAGTGGAGGTTGAGCGATATAAACATGTCCCTCTTCTATCAAAGGACGCATATAGCGGAAAAAGAATGTAAGAAGCAATGTCTGGATATGAGCACCGTCGACATCGGCATCGGACATAATAACAATCTTGTTGTAACGAAGCTTTGTAAGATCAAAGTCCTCACCAATACCTGTACCAAGAGCAGTTACAACTGGTGTCAACTTATCGTTACCAATAACCTTATCAAGTCTTGCCTTTTCAACGTTAAGCATCTTACCCCAAAGAGGAAGGATTGCCTGATACTGACGCTCACGTCCCTCTTTTGCTGAACCACCCGCAGAGTCACCCTCTACGATGTAGAGCTCGGTGAGCTCTGCATTTTTATCAAGACAGTCAGCAAGTTTACCTGGAAGTGAGTTGCCTTCAAGTGCAGTCTTGCGACGAGCAAGATCACGAGCCTTGCGTGCAGCCTCACGAGCACGGGAAGCCTCTAATGCTTTGTTGAAGATTGCCTTTGCAACAGCTGGGTTTTCCTCAAAGTATTCCATCAACTTATCATATACAGTCTTGGATACAAGAGGAGTCATCTCAGTATTACCGAGTTTGCCCTTTGTCTGGCCTTCAAATTCTGCTTCTGTAAGTTTTACAGCGATAACAGCAATCATACCCTCACGAACATCGTCACCTGAAAGTTTCTTGTCGCTATCCTTTAATATATTGTATTTCTTACCATAATCATTGAATACACGAGTGAGAGCTGTCTTGAAACCAGCTTCATGTGTACCACCATCTATTGTTCGAACGTTGTTAGCATATGAATAGAGAATCTCGTTATAACTGTCGTTATACATGAGAGAAATATCAACTTCACGATCGCCCTTAACAGCATTGAATGAAATAGGCTCTTCGTGTAATGGAGTGTAACCACGCTTTTCGTTAATGAAGTTAACGAATTCTGTGATACCACCCTCGTAGCAATAAATTTCTGGCTCTTCTCTCTCTGGATTTTCACGAAGGTCTGTGAGTGTAATTTTAAGACCAGCATTGAGGAATGCCTGCTCACGAAGACGCTTCTCAAGAGTATCGAACTCATAGTGAGTTGTCTCCTGGAAAATCTCTTTATTTGCTTTAAATCTGATAGTTGTACCAGTTTTATCTGTATCACCAATTATCTTAAGTGGCTCAACTGGATCACCAATTTCAAATCTTTGATAATGTACATGGCCATCCTGAGATACCTCTACCTCAAACCACTCTGCGAGTGCGTTTACAACAGATGAGCCTACACCGTGAAGACCACCGGATACTTTATATCCAGAGCCGCCAAACTTACCACCTGCATGGAGTACTGTAAGTACAACTGTTACAGATGAAATACCATACTTTTCATTGATGCCAACAGGGATACCACGACCGTTATCGATTACTTCGATAACATCGTCTGGTAACATGTTAACTTCAATGTGAGTACAGTATCCTGCAAGTGCCTCGTCGATAGAGTTATCGACAATTTCGTATACCAAGTGGTGAAGACCCTTTGGACCAGTTGAACCGATGTACATACCTGGGCGCTTTCTAACAGCTTCAAGTCCCTCAAGGACCTGAATCTGATCTGCACCGTATTCCTCGGTTACCAAGGTGTCCATTGACTCTACGTCATCGAATTCACCAATCTCAGCTTCGAGCTCTGCCTCACGAGCAGCAGCAGCTTCTTCCTTAGAAACTACTTTCCCCTGCTCGGCCTCGAGCTCTTCGTCCTGAATTTCAAGATTCTCGTTTTCAATGCTCAAAACTTAAAACCTCCATCATATTGCTTACCAGAAAAACGCTTTATAAGTGTTGCTGGTGCTAACTGCGAAATATAAACTGTTTCTTCGTTATTTTTATCTTTACATACTATAAATGATTTAGGGAGTTCCATTGATACGTTTTTAACTCGCCCCTGCTTCGTTGCATTTGAGAGGTAATTTCTCGTGTGCTTTGAAACGGTTGTGTTATCAATATCAAAGATTCCAACTATATCATCTGTATTTATTACTGTGTACTGTCCTAAGTGGAGGAACATAGCTGTCCTCCTTTTATCTCAAAGACCTTACCGTTCTTTGATTTTAAAATTGAGGAAGGATCACAACATGTTATGAAAACTTGCCATCCCTCTATGTGATTCAATATGTAATCTTGACGACTTCCATCGAGTTCGCTCATTACGTCGTCTAAAAAAGCAACCGGTTGTTTACCCGTTATCTTCTTAATGACAGCTGCTTCTGAAAGTTTAAGTGATAATGCCGCACTCCTCTGTTGTCCCTGAGAACCAAAATTCTTAACTGGGAGCCCGTCGAGACTTATCAAAATATCATCTCTATGTGGACCTATCGAAGTGCTGCCATTTTGCATGTCCTCTCGACGCGCTTTTTTCAAAGCCTCTAAAATCTCAAGTGTCAGATTATCAACATCAGTTGAAGAAAAATGCGATGGACTCTCGTACGAAATATCAATTTCTTCCTTGCCACTTGATATTCCTGAATAAATATCGCAAAGGAATGGTTTTAATTCATCAAGATATTTAAGTCGCTGAGTCATAATTATCGCGCTGTAGCTCGCCAGGCGCTCATCCCATATTTCCAATGTATCGATAAGCTCACTGTGATATGTCACATCTTTGAGCAAAGCGTTTCGCTGCTCAAGAATTTTATTAAAATCAGTGAGCACATTGGAATATTTTGGGCGCAACTGGCACAGCGCCATATTCATAAATTTTCTCCGCTCTATTGGGCCGCCTTTTACAAGGCTCAAATGCTGCGGAGCAAAAATTATGCCAAGAAATTCACCAAAGAAAACAGATGAAGAATTATGCTCAACTCCATCAAGAATTGCCTTTTTCTTTTCACTTAAAATAAGTTCAGCCTCATGCTCTCTCTTGTCATCAGTGAAAGACATCGAAAGTTTTGCAAAATCATGTGGAGCAAAAGAATTATCAAATCTTATTAATTCCTTCTCTTTTGATCCACGGAAAGATTTACAACCTGTAAAAAGCCAAAGTGATTCAAGTAGATTGGTTTTTCCCTGTGCATTTTCGCCGTAAATTATATTTACGGATTCACAAGGCTCACTTTTTATATTCTCTATATTTCTGAAATTTTGAATTTCTAGAGAATTAACTTTCATCTACTTCTATCCGGTACA
>JAUNQL010000026.1:0-3837 GCA_030536195.1 Clostridia bacterium
TGAGCCAATTCCTGCTTACACAGCTCCAGAGCCAGCATATCAGGCTCCAGTAGCAGAACCAGTTGCTGAGCCGGCTCCTGACCTTTCAGGACTCGTTGCTCCAAATCCAGTAGCTGAGCCAGTAGCTCCAGTTGCAGAGCCAGCACCTACTTACGTTGCTCCAGAGCCAGCATATCAGGCTCCTGTAGCAGAACCAGTTGCAGCTCCTGCATACGAAGCTCCTGTAGCTGAGCCAGTTGCAGCATACGAGCCACCTGTAGCTCCAATAGTTGAGCCAGTAACTCCAGCATATGAGGCTCCTGTTGTTGAACCAACACCAGAGCCAATAGTTGAGCCAGTTGCAGAGCCAAACTTTGCTACACCTTATGTTGATGATGCTCTACCTGTACTTCCTTATCAGGCAGGCACAGAATTTGGTAGTGTACCATTTGAGCAGTCAGCAGACTAAGACATAAAAGAACTCCCGGAAGGTTTCTTCCGGGAGTTTTATTTTGTGCTTTTTATTATGTTTAATTACATATGCATGTGAGCATATCTGAAAAGCTGAGCTGAGATGAGCAATGTGCTGTGCGCGATTGGCTCTGATGAAATTGAATCAATATAGAACCAAGATTTAATCTGTACAACATCGTCGCCCTCATTTAAGTTGAGTGCGGCAGCCTCTTGGGCAATAGCCTTTCTCTTGGTTGTGTCAGTTGAGATGTGGCTGATTTCGTTGTTCATTGCAGCATTAAGCTTTGAATTGTATGACTCATCGAAGTTATAGTTTTTGCCAGTGAGCTTGGCTGCCTCCTCAGTGAAATATACGCAGTCAAGGGCGATAGGGGAATCACTGATGAGTCGGATACGTTCAGCACCACGAAGTTTGGTGCCTTCTTCCCAACGGTTGAGGAATTTAATGTTTTCCTTATTAACTGTGAGCTCAACTTCCTTTACAACTTTTATCTTGTCTATAAAGCCAAGTGACTGTGCTGTAAATGAGAATGATGAGAAGGTGTTGATTGCAAATTTGTCAGCAGGTGCTACAAAAGTGCCAACGCCTTGTTTTTTGTATATCAAGCCCTCGTTTTCAAGTTGAAGGAGAGCCTCTCTAACTGTTGCACGGCCTACATCAAGCTCACGCATGAGCTCGTATTCTGTAGGGAGTTTGGCATTTGCTGGATATTTTCCAGAAACTAAAAGGTTCTTAATATAGTCTTTAACGTATATGTAGAGAGTTGCTGCATTACCTCTTTTTGACATTCATTTTCACCCCAATTTTAAGTTGTTCGGTTGTTTGATTTAGTACAGTATAAATGATTTCTTTTTAGGGGTCAAGTGCTAGAATTTAGTTTTCGAATTTTTCTACGAAAGATTCGGTCTTTTTGATGAAATTGTCCAAGTCTATATTAGGATTTTCTATGCTGTTTTGAATGATTAAGCCATCTGAAACCAAAAGACAGAGCCAGGCGAGATAGTCGGCGTCGTTGTCGTTCGTTCTCTCGGCAATCTTTGTAGCAATTACATGCTGGAATTGGCTATATCTGTCGATGAGTTTTTGACGAACTTCTGAGTCAGTCAAACATGCCTCGGAAATGAGCTGAATACGTGGACCTATAAGTTGAACATTTTTCTCAACTACGTACTTTATGAGGCGGTGGAGAGAGGTGTCCTTGTCCTTGTTATCAACCCAAATTAGGAAGTTGTTCCACTGCTGATCTAGGAAGCGGTCAGTGATGTCGAGAAGAATCTCTTCCTTGGTTTTGTAGTGGTAGTAAAGTGTACCCTTGGAAATGCCAGCTTTGGTGGCGATTTCAGCAAGGGAGATATCGGCGAGGGAGTGGTTGTCAAGGAGCTCTTCTGTTACATCCATAATGATGTTTTTAACGTTATCTTTTCTTGGTGCAGCCATATTACCCTCCTTAAATAAGAATTTGCACAATTGTACCATCTTTTTCGGTGCTAGTCTAGTTGATTTTATATATATAAAGTGGTATAATATAGGCATATAAGTCGGTCGTTTGACCGACAACCGAAAGAATACTATTCTTAGAGGGTGTTTTCACGTGGCGAACATCAAAAAAATTCAAAGAAAACTCGACAAGAAATACGGCGGCAAGGTGCAGGCGACACTTGAGGAGGATCTAATCCGACTCACAGGTGAGCTTGATTCATGGGACGCCGTATTTGACGCGTGCATGACAGCTGCTACGAAAAACAGCAAGGTGCACGTGGTGAACGATATCAAGTTCACCGGTGCAGAGATTCCACCAATGAGAGTTCCAAGCCTTACCGACAAGGCAGTTGACGGTAAGACGCCGGATGTACTCGTAATTGGTGGCGGTATTTCGGGCTGCGCTATCGCACGCGAACTTTCCAAGTGGGATATCAGCGTAATGTTAATCGAGAAAAACCCAGACTTCGCTATGGGCGCCTCTGGCGCAAACGATGGCGAGGTCCATGTTGGTTTTGACCTTTCAAAGGGCAGCCTCAAGCAAAAGTATGTTTTGCTTGGCAACCACATGTATGACAAACTCTGCGCTGATTTGGATGTACCATTCAGGAGAGAGGGCCAGTACGCACTCTTTACTCAGTGGTGGCTTTTCCTTCCAGTGCTTCTTCTCTGCTTCTGGAGAAAGCATCATGACGGTGTAACTGATACACACTTTGTTACAAGGAGCAAAATCCGTCGCACCCAGCCAACGTTTGACAAGAAGATTCTCTTTGGTGTATACAATCACTCTGCTGGTGTTGTTTGCCCTTATGGTCTCACCATTGCCTATGCTGAGAACGCTGTTAAGAACGGCGTGGATGCATACCTCAACACAGCAGTACTTTCAATCGATACTGATAAGAACGGCACAATTATTGCTGTTAACACCAACCGCGGCACCATCAAGCCAAGGGTTGTTGTCAATGCAGCAGGTGTCTTTGCTGATGATATTGCTGAAATGGCTCACGACCGTTTCTACTCAATTCATCCACGCCGTGGCACCAACTCTATCCAAGATAGAAAGTCAGCTAACATTATCGATACAATCGCATCTGTCCAGCATGTAAATCTCGACATGCTTCAGAAGAGCCACACCAAGGGTGGCGGACTTATGCGAACAGTTCACAACAATATCCTCGCTGGCCCAGATGCTGTTGAGACCTATGAAAAGGAAAACACAGCAACTCATCCAGAGAGCATCAAAGTAACATACGATAAGCAAAAGGGTACAGTTCCACTTGCAAGTGAACGTGATATCATCACATACTTCACAGGCGTCAGAGCTCCTACTTTTGAGGAGGACTTTGTAATTGAGTGGGGACACAAGTGCAGCAACATGCTTCACTGCGGTGGCATCCAGTCACCAGGCCTTACAGCTGCACCTGCATTTGCACTTGATATTGAACAGATGGTTGTTGAGCGCATAGCACTCATCAAACCAGTTGAGAAGAAAAAGAAGTGGAACCCAGTCAGAAAGGCTGTTCCAGTTCTCAAGGATATGACCCCAGCAAAGCGCGCGGCGTACATCGCCAAGAATCCTGACTACGGCATTATCATTTGCCGTTGTGAGGAGATCTCAAAGGGTGAGATTATTGATTGCCTTAACAGCCCGCTTTGCCCACCGACAGTGGACGCTATCAAGAAGCGTATCCGTCCAGGCATGGGTCGTTGCCAAGGTGGTTTCTGTTCACCACTTATTACTCAGATTATCGCAGAGCATGAAGAGATTGCTCTTTCAGATGTTAGAAAATCCTCAGCAGAGTCAATAATCTGCTATGGAGAGACCAAGGGAGGTAGTGACAATGATTAAGACATGTGATGTTTTAGTTATCGGTGGTGGCCCAGCAGGCCTTGCCGCAGCTATT
>JAUNQL010000026.1:3847-10443 GCA_030536195.1 Clostridia bacterium
GAAAATGCACGAGTAGTACTCGTAGAGCGCGAGTCTAGACTCGGTGGTATTTTGAAGCAGTGTATTCATGACGGCTTCGGCCTCGTTCGCTTCAATGAGAAACTCTCTGGCCCAGAATACGCTGAGCGCTTCATTGACGAGTTCCGTGAACTCGGAATTGAGTCTAAGCTTTTGACATTTGTAACGTCCGTTGAACGCATCCCAGAGGGATTCAAGGCAACACTTGTTAGCCGTGACGGCGTAGAAGTATATGAGACCAAGACAATTATTCTCGCAACAGGTTGTCGTGAGAGGACATCAAAGCAGGTATTTATCCATGGTACAAGGCCATCTGGTATATTTACTGCCGGCACGGCACAGCACTATACCAACCTGCTTGGTCAACTCCCAACCAAGCGCTGTGTAATCTTAGGCTCTGGCGACATCGGCCTTATCATGGCACGACGTCTAACGCTTGAGGGCGCAGAGGTTGTTGGCGTATATGAAGTTAAGCCAACACCATCAGGCCTCACACGTAACATCCACCAGTGCCTCAACGATTACAATATTCCACTTCACCTCTCACACACAGTAACCCGTGTGTTCGGTGAGGACCGCTTGACTGCTGTTGAGATAGCAGAGGTTGATAATCATATGAAGCCAATTCCAGGCACAGAGGAGATTATCGACTGTGACGCTCTCATCCTCTCTGTTGGACTTATCCCAGAGAACGAGATAGCAGAGACATTGGATGTTCAAATTGATACTCGTACTAAGGGACCTATCTGCGATGCACATCTTATGACGACAGTTCCTGGCGTCTTCTCATGTGGCAACGCACTCCACGTCAACGATCTCGTTGACTATGTGTCCGAGAGCGGCGAAACAGCCGGCAAGTATGCCGCTCATTTTGCTCTCGGAGCTGACAGTGTTCCAGTTGAGATTCATCCAAACGAGAACATCCTCTACATAGTTCCACAGCGAATTGATTTGAGTGAGGACAACCATGAGACGGTTGTTTACTTCAGAAGCAAAGAGGTCTTCGACAAGGCAACATTCAGAATCGTTGCTGATGGCAAGACCCTCTTCGAGAAGAGATATCCATTCCTTCGTCCACCAGAGATGGAGAAGGTTGTTGTGGATTTCGAGAGTTTTAACATCCGTGTTAACACCTCAATCCGAGCTGAAATAGAAGTGGAGGTTGATGATTAATGAGTACACTAGTATGCATCACATGTCCACGCGGTTGTACATTAAACGTTGAGCAGGTAAACGACGAGTGGCAGGTTACTGGCAACTCCTGTAAAAAGGGCTATGAATTTGCCATCAACGAGATGACCGCACCAAAGCGCACCATTTGCTCAACAGTTAAGACAACTTTCAAAAATGCTCCTGTATTACCTTGCAGAGTATCTGCTGATATTCCAAAGGACAGGATATTTGACGTAATGAAAGAGATAAACAAGGTTGTTGTAAATAAGCCACTTAACAGAGGCGACGTAATCATCGAGAACGTATTGGGCCTCGGCGTAGACGTAATTTCAACATCCAATTTGCTTACACAGATATAAAGGAGAATTGTTATGGGATACAAACCTTATGAAGGCTTTGAGCCAAACTGGATTAGAGAAGCAGCACCAGCTGATTCATATCGTTCTATCTTCCGTTGGGGTGATCCAAATCACTTCAAGTTTCCAAAGGAGTCTCTCTATAAGTTGATGAAGGAGAGACTTGATGTAGATGATAGCTATGCTAAGGACTATCGTTGTGATACAGGTCTTGAGAAAGTAGATTTCAAGGGTGAATACCCTCCAAAGATTGCACAGGAGCACCTTGATTTCTTTAAGACAATCTATGGCGATGATATGTCACAGTCTGACTATGACAGACTTGCAGTTGCATACGGTCAGACAGCATACGACCTCTATAGAATTCGTGAGCGTCAGTTCGACAGCCTTCCAGATGTAGTTTTATATCCATCTGAGTCTGAGCAGATTGAAAAGACAGTTGATTACTGTGCTAAGAACAAGATTCCACTTTACGTATATGGTGGCGGTTCATCAGTAACACGTGGCGTTGAGCCAGTCAAGGGTGGCGTAACACTTGATATGCGTCGTCACTTCAACAAGGTAATCCGTTTCAACGAGATTGACCAGACAATCACAGTTCAGGCTGGTATGTCAGGTCCAGACCTTGAGAAGCACCTCAACAATGCAGTTGCAGAGTTTGGTGCAAAGCGTGCCTTCACATGCGGCCACTTCCCACAGTCATTTGAGTATTCATCAGTTGGTGGTTGGGTAGTAACAAGAGGTTCAGGCCAGAACTCAACATACTATGGCTGTATCTCTGATATCGTTTTGCAGCAGAAGTATGCAACACCAAGAGGCAAGGTTTTGACATCACGTTATCCACGTGAGGCAACAGGTCCTAACCTCAACCAGATTATGATGGGTTCAGAGGGAACATTCGGTGTACTCACAGAAGTAACACTCAAGATTTTCCATTACAACCCAGAAAATAGAAAGCGTTTCTCATACATCTTCAAGACATGGGAGGACGCTATGGAGTTCGCACGTGAGTGCCTCCAGGGTGAATTCGGATTCTCATCAGTATTCCGTCTTTCTGACCCAGAGGAGACAGATATGATGCTTCATCTCTACAACGTAGATGAGACACCAGCTGAGCCAGTCCTCAAGGCAATGGGCTACAAGCCAATGGAGCGTTGTCTCTTCCTCGGTTTCACCGATGGTGACAAGAGCTATTCTAAGAACGTTGCAAAGAACATCTTTAAGGTAGCTATGAAACACGGCGGTTTCCCACTTACAGGATATGTATGTAAGGGTTGGGAAAAGGGCAGATTCGATGATCCATACATGCGTGATTCACTCCATGACTTTGGTATCATCATCGATACACTTGAGTGCTGCGTAAACTGGTCAAATATGGCACAGGTACATCGCGATGTTCGCGAGGTTTGCCATGCACTTCCAAACACAGTAGTAACAACTCATATGTCACACTGCTACCCACAGGGTGCAAACCTCTACTTCATCTTCATCGCTAAGATGGATACAGCAGAGGAGTTCAAGGCATATCACAAGACAATCCTTCAGGCTATCCAGAAGTCTGGTGCAGCACTTTCACATCACCATGGTATTGGTAAGATGTTTGCACCATGGCTTGAGGGCTCAGTAGGTAAGACAGAGTTCGGCACATTCCTTGCACTCAAGGATTACTTCGATCCTGATTACACAATGAACCCAGGTGGCACAATTGGTCTTGACCTCAAGGAAGAGGAGAAGGAATTCCTTCGTGAAGGATATCCTGACTGTGCTAACGGCTAATTATTTTGGAGGCTTTTATGAGTAAAGCTGAAATTAGAGAAATTGAGATGGAACAGGACAAGATGAACCTGAGTCTTAAGATCACTATTCCTTATGACCCAAGTGTTCATTCTCCGAAAGTTACATTGATATACAAGATGGGTGATGAAACCCGTTTCATTCCTATTCTCGTTCAGTCTTATTATCCTAACGTTGATGGTACGACCTGTACCATCATCGCAGGATACAAATATAATATTGAGTGCCTTTTCCACGAACCAATCAAGGACTATCCAATCGAGATTCAAGTAGATGTCCTCTATGGCGAGGAGCACCTTCGCGACATCCCGCTTGAACTGACAACCAAGGTATCTGTTGTCGATTCGCCATATACTATGGCGGCTGACGACAAACAGATTGTCATCAAGCGTCGCGAGAGGTACGTCGAGCCAAAGAGCAATGCATTCCTTGCAGTGCTCAAGTTCATAGTTTCAGGCCTCTATGCGCTTCTCGTTAAGATCTTTGGAATACTACTCATTCCATATCTTTTGATTGATTCGCTCGCAACATATCTAGGCTTGAAAAATGGTTGGGTATCTAAGGATGAGAGAACGTCACTTAGGTTCTTCGTTGACAATGTCCGTGTGGGATTTAAGGCAATCACACATGAGGAGATTGGGCGCAAGAACTTAAAGAGTAACTGGGTCAAGATGTGGATGGCTTTCTTTAAAAAGTCCAAGATTGTTCCAAACCGCGTCACATTCCTCTCTAACAGGAGAGGGGAGCTCTCAGGCAACCCGGCTGATGTATACGAGATAATCAAGGATGACGATTCGTTGGAAATCAAGATGCTTCTTGATGACAACCCAATGCATCGTATGAGCCTTAAGAACCTCTACACCTTTGCCAAACTCTATTCAACTTCAAGAGTTGTAATCATAGATGACTTCTATGAACTCACTTCAATGGTTGAGAAGAAGGATCAGGTTAAACTTGTTCAGGTTTGGCACGCATGTGGTGCGTTCAAGACATTTGGCTTCTCAAGAATTGGTAAGCCAGGTGGACCAAAGCAGACATCTAAGAACCACCGTATGTACGACCGAGCTATTGTTAGCTCGAAGGAGATACGCAGGTTCTATGCAGAGGGCTTTGGTATTCCAATTGGCAATGTAATTGCGACTGGTGTCCCAAGAACAGACATGTTCTTTGACGACGCTATCGCTGAAAAGAACAGAGCAGACTTCTATTCTGCTTACCCAGAATGGCAGGACAAGAAGATTATCATGTTTGCGCCAACCTTTCGTGGTAACGGCAGACTCACTGGCCACTATCCAATGGATAAGTTCAACCTAAAGGAAGTTGCCGACACATTGGGTGAGGAGTACGGTATAATCGTCAAGATGCACCCATTTGTTAACAACAAGGTCGAGATACCACAGGGTTACGAAAACCGCATAATCGACCTCTCAGAGAACTCTGAGATAAACGATTTGCTCTTCGTCACAGACATCCTCATCACAGACTACTCATCAGTAGTATTTGAGGCATCGCTTCTTGATATTCCGATGCTTTTCTATTCCTTCGATTTATCAGAGTACATTGCAACTCGTGACTTCTACTATGAGTATGAGCCATTCCTTCCAGGAAAGCTTGCTCAGACTCAAAAGGAACTTACGGATGCTATCCTAAATCAGGACTTTGAGACAGAAAAAATAGAACCATTCAAGCACAAGTTCTTCGACAACCTTGACGGCAAATCAGCCGAACGTGTAGCTTCAATGGTTAAATCACTTCTATAAAACAAAACCCCTCCAAACGGAGGGGTTTTAATTATTCACTCTTTTTCTTTTTCTTAACAGCTAGTAGTGTTATACCAGCGCCAACAACTATTCCTGCAAGACCTGCAACAATAATGTAGGTGGTTTGATTATTGGAATCAGAGAATGTGGAACCTGCACCGGTTGAACTTTCTGCATTTTTCGCAATATCAATAAAGTCTGGGTAGATTTCCAACACACACTCTAAAATTTTTGCGTCATCGCCAATTTCAACAGCCTCAGTAAGCTTTGCAAAGTCACGGAATAGTAATGTGTTTTTGTACATTGCCTCTATGACATTTGCATTTTTAAGTCCACTAAAATCTGGATCTTTTTCAGTGTATCCTTCTTTATCCATGTAGTCCTTTATTGTTTTGACCCAATCAGGATAAATCTCTAGAACACATTTTAGGATTTCTTCACCATCATCTGTTGCAACAGCATCAACAAGTTTGTCAAAAGACGCTAGTACAGCTGGATTGCTTAGAGACTCTGATACGATTGCAGCATAGGACTTCTTCGCAGCAAACGCCATAGGCGAGATGCAAGAGACCAAAACTAAAACCATAAGTAATGCAGATATAATCTTTTTCATATATACCTCCTAAAATCCAAGTTCGGATATGATGCGCTCGGTTGAGTGGCCATCGCATGCTGACATGTACTTGTCAGCAAATGCAGAAGTGTCAGTATCATTGCCAAGAGATAAAATAGTATCTACCAAAGAATCCTGAGTTTTAGCAATAGGGCCAGGAACGAAGGACTCATAAGGGTAGTAGAAATCACGCTCTGAAAGATATGATTCTAAGTCGTATGCATAGAAGACCATTGGACGACCTAGGAGCGAGTATTCAAAGATAATTGATGAGTAATCAGTTATCAGAATATCGGCCATTTTCAGTGCCTCATTGGTCGGCATATCAGAGATGTCAAGGCAAAAGCCTTTACAAGACTCTGGAATCTTAATAGATTTCTTAACAAATGGGTGCATTTTAAGCAACAAGGTATAACTAGAGCCTAATGATTCTTTAAGAGCCTCAATGTCTAAAACATCGTCGTTATGAGCTAAATTGACATTGTTGCCACGGAATGTTGGAGCATAGAGGATAGTCTTTTTTTCCGACTTAGGAGGAACACCATCAAAGAACTCATCAGTTCTTGGAACACCCAGCGGTTTGATAATTGATGGATCACAGTTAAATGCCGATGCCCAATGTGGTATTACCTCTGGTGAGGACACAGGCACGAGTGTATAGCAGTTGTGCATTGGGAAGCGTTCCACGCTTTTACGGCTCGCGCCAAATGATTTATCAAGTGTGGAGTAACCCCACTTCTTAAATGCGCCAGAGCCGTGCCACAACTGAACCACACGAGTGCCAGAACGGCGTTTAACAGCAAAGGCAGGGAGCATGCTTTCCGTCAGGAAAACGGTGCCTGCTGATGCATAAGCTTTAAGGAATTTACTATATTGTTTGCT
>JAUNQL010000158.1 GCA_030536195.1 Clostridia bacterium
CAAAAAAAGAAAGTAGACACTTTTTTAAGTGTCTACTTTCATCTTACACCTTCACCGATTAAGGTTACAGCCTTTTTATTTGTCTTATACGGTCTTGATTATGTTAGAGAAAGCGTTTGGTACAAGTGCTGTTGAACCGTGGAGCTTAGACATAACAAGAAGATAAAGTGATTTTGGAAGTGGCAATGGAACGAATACCATTGGGTTTACCTTCATAAGGTGGAACATAGCTGCAGCTGAATCTGCAAGGCTGTTGCACTTGTGTGAGAGATAAACGTTCTTGCGTCCAAGTTTCTCGATGAGCTTGTCGCCAACTTCGTTGATAGCGCAGTCACCAACGATAAGTACTTTACCTGTTAATGCGTCAATCTCAGCTGGGTCATGGCCCCTACCCATGATCATTGTCCAGCCGCCTTTTCCGCCGTAGTCGTTGTACATGATTTGGAGGAGAGTAAGAGGGTTGTTCTGGCAGCCCTGCTTGCAGCATCTCTCTTTACCAAACATGAGCTTAACATCCTTTGGATAGCAGTCATAGAGGTCGTATGGATATTTCTCTGTGTACATTGAAACATCGCCGTCGATTTCAATGTCATCCATTGACTTAACGCCATCTGCAAGGTCGCGCTCAACAGCGAGCTTGAGGTGTGGTACGTCGTCGAGGGTGTATCCGTAAATGCTAGCACCAACCATATCAGTTGCTACAACATTTGCACCAGCAACGAGAACCTTAAATGGGATAACAGCAGTATCTGCGAGAGCAGTTACTGGATAGTGACCATAGATTGTACCTTCTACACCTTCAAGGATAGTAAAGTCAGGTCTTACATAACTGAGTACGTCTGTGAGTTTGTAATGGAGGTTGTAGTTGTGGTCAAATCCTCTTGCTGTCTGGCAAGGGAAAGCCCACTGATTCTTAACGCCCATTGTAACGCCAGCCATTGAGTGTGACTTGAGCTTTGGAATGCTTATGTAGAGGTTCTTGTCCTTGTCTTTAATAAGGTTATCAACAATGAACTTAGGCATATCAAACTTGTTGCACTGATAGCCGTCTGGATCCTTGTCCTGTGTTGGGAGACCCTTGAATTCAAATTCAACTTGCTTGCCCTCGTCAAGGTAAACAGGGATTGCACCATACTTTTTGCAAATCTTGTCATAGCCAGTTACAGCATAAACGATACGAGTTGCGTTGCTCTGGGTTGAGTTTTCAAAGAGATAGATTTTCTTTGCACCGTGCTCTTTCCAGTAACAGATTACTGCATCAACAAGCTCTGGGCGTGTGTAGCAATAAGCTTTTGCATCGATTCCGTTTGGCTTGATGTATACGTTCTTGGATGATTTGAGAAGCTTTTCTCCGCCGGCTTCATCAAATATCTCGTATACGGTCTTCTTAATTTCTGCAGCCATCTCAGGGAGGAGAGGTAAGAACTTAGTTCTGCTCTCTGTCTGATATGGTGCATCGAGATGTTTTACATACACCTTTGCCTTTGCCATAATTATTCCTCCTATTTTTTAGCAGCGCGTTCTGCTTCAATTTTTTCTTTATTTCGTTTGGCGATGATCATCATGTTTTCGTACATCTCTTCGCCAACGCAGTCCTTGGCATATTTGCACCACTGAACGCAGTTGAGTGTGTCGTTAAATACTTTGTAACCACACTTTTCACAGACCATCTCGGTGTCGATTGAGAACAGTTCAATCTCTGCGCCACAGTTTGGGCAAGTTTTTTCGATAATTGTAGGGGTACGTTCTTTGCCTTGGCATCCATCCATTATCATAGCAATACCTCCATCTATCTGTAAATACTTTCTTCAATTATTTTACAAGTTGCACTTCCAAGTGATATTTCCGACAGGTCCTTTTCAAACTTGCCAACGTTTTCATTTGGGATGAGGAAACTAACAGTTACATTCTCTTTGAAGTCCGAACCTTCGATGCTACCACTGTTGCTGTTTACAACATTTTCAAGTTTGCCATAGAGATTGTAGTCAACAGTTGTTGTGAGAAGGGTGTAGGACTTCATTTCCTTGATGCCGGCGGCAGCGACGGCGATGCTGGCAGCGTGCGAGTATGCTCGCACAAGGCCACCTCCGCCAAGGAGTATACCGCCGAAGTAACGGGTGACGACGATTACACAGTCCACGACGTTTGACTTTTGCAAAACGTCAAGCACAGGCATGCCTGCCGTGCCCTGTGGCTCACCGTCGTCACTAAAGCGGCTAGCGCCGCTTTTTAAGGCGTAGGCATAGACGTTATGCTTGGCATCCCAGTGTTTCTTCTTGATGCCCTCAATAAACTCCAACGCCTCCGCCTCGGTGCTAACCGGTTTGATGTATCCAATAAAGCGAGAGCGTTTCTCGGTAAATTCATCAGATGCTTCTTTTTCAATTGTCAAATATGAATCAGCCAAGTTGAGCCCTCCCTTTTCTATAAATTCAACCTAATTATAGCATATTTTCAATTGACTTTGGATATAGAAATTAGTATAATGCTAAATGTTTGATTTTTAAGAACAATTTAAGAAAGTAAGGTATTAAAAATGTCAACAAAAGAAAACAAGAAAGGCGAGAAC
>JAUNQL010000027.1 GCA_030536195.1 Clostridia bacterium
GAGTGTAAGTGATGGATTCAAGAGACCCTTGATGAGGTTTGTAAGTGCACAACAATCAAGTGAACCGAAGTCAATAGCGATTGGAAGGAGTGCAGCGCCGCCACCGATTACTGCTGGAATAGCAATACCGAACTTAGCGAACAAGCTTGCAAGATCCATTGAACCATCAACAAGGCCAAGTACAACCTTCATGAGGCCAAGGAAGTCAGCTGCGTTGCAGCACTTGCAAAGGTCACAGTCATCGAAGATTGTGTTTACTACCTTGAGAAGGTCAGCTGCGCAAAGACCAGAACCAGCGAATCCCTTGAGCATAGCGATAAGAGCATCGCGGTTGATTGCTGCAGGAACCTTAGCTGCCTTGATGAGAGCGTCAGCGATATCACAGATAGCTGGAGCATCACAAACCTTAAGGTCTGTGATGAGGTGGATAGCATCAACGAAATCATCAACGCCGATGCCAGCCTTAGCGAGACACTTGATACCATCAATGGCAAGGTCTACTTCACAGCCAAGTAATTTGTTGGCACCCTTGATAGCTGTCTTAGCGAGTCCACCGCCAATTGGGCCATCAGTTACTTTTAAGTCTGTCAAAATGTGTACAACGTCAACGATAGCAGCGATTGCTGAGTAAGCAGAAGCTGTTGTAGCAAACATGCTGATTGACATTGTAAGAACGAGTACGAGAGCAATGATTTTTGTAATCATCTTTTTCATCGTGTGTTCCTCCCCTTTATTTTTTGAATAATTATTAGAACGCTTGCTAGTATAAACGGCATTTTTTAACAAAGTGTGAATTACTTAATAATTTAGAAAGATTCGTAGGCTTGCATATTATTATCTAAAATGTTTAAAAAAATTGTGCAAAATGACAACAAAAGCACCACTGATAATATCTCAGTGGTGCCGAATATAATATATATATATATATTCATTTAGTTTAAGACATACTTATTTTATAATTTCGAACAATAGTCTTTTTTTATTCACAATAAATTAATTATTTGTCTATCAATTATACCCTTTTCCCTTTATTGCGTTCCAGCGGGTTTCCTTTGAACGCTTATTAGCTTTTGGACCGTAGTAAACTATCAAAAGCTTCTTGGCCTTTGAAGCCCTGAACTTGATTGGCTTATGAAAATCATTGCCATAGCAAACTGCAAGATAGAGTTCAGACTTGAACTCACTTGCATAGTCAAAATCAAGCGCGCGTGGGAAGTAAGAACAATAAACTTTCTTGCCCTCAAGAGATTTGAGGAGTTCCTCAACCGCCTCAATATATTTGTTGAGTGGGAGCGCCGTAGGGAGGAGCTCTATGCCAAGTGGCGTAACTACGTCGCCTACAATAGCAAGTTTGTTACTCTCGTCTATAAAGCAAATGCTGCCACGAGTGTGCGACGGAGTTGCAACAATCTTGATAGTGCGGCCACCAAGGTCAAAGCCATGTTCGAGTTCTGACTTAGTCAGAGGGACGAACGTCGGCTCACGTTCAGTGTCGTGGCCCGCACGACCTGTGTATGAAACCACACGTCTTGCAAATTTATTAAATGATTTGGCTATTTTCAAATCATCCTTGGCAATCTTGACCTCATCGAATTGACCCGCTCCACCAACGGCGCCAAAGTGGCCGTGTGTGCAAACAACGATGAGTGGCTTATCGGTAAGTTCCTTAACCCTGTCCATAAGGCTGCCAATACCAAGACCTGTATCAACAAGCAAAGCCTTGTGCTTACCGATGAAGAGATATGCTTGGAACACATAATCAACCGATAATCTGTATGTGTTATCAGCTATCTTATATGATGTGCTAAACTCTGTTACCTTATCACGAAGTTTCTTAGAAGTAGCGACTTTCTTAGCGCCCTTCTTAACAGCACTTACAGCCGCATTCTTGGTGTCAGTCTTGAGTTTTGCCTTTTTAGTTGTGTACCACTCAGGTGGCGATGGCCAGTCGGCATTCGCCCATGAGCGATCAAAATCTATATTTGGCTTCTTCATATTACACCTAATCTTTATATCCAATAATTCTTCTGTAGTTATTGAGGTATTCACCACTGATGATATCCTTCCACCACTTTTGGTTTTCAAGATACCACTTAACAGTCTCCTCTATTCCATCATCGAACTTGGTCTCTGGAGTCCAGCCGAGTTCACGCTCAATCTTGGATGCATCAATTGCATATCTAAGATCGTGGCCCGGTCTGTCAGTTACATATTCAATCAAATCATCAGACTTGCCAAGTGCGCGAAGTACAGTTTTTACAACATCAATATTGGCACGCTCGTTGTGACCACCGATGTTGTATACTTCTCCAACAGTACCCTTGTGAATGATAAGGTCGATTGCCTTGCAGTGGTCAAGTACGTGAAGCCAGTCACGTACATTGAGACCCTCACCATAAACAGGCACCTTCTCATCATTCATTGCCTTGGAAATCATAAGTGGGATGAGCTTTTCAGGATACTGAAAACGACCGTAGTTGTTTGAGCAACGTGAGATAGTTACAGGCACGCCATAGGTCCTGTAATAAGCAAGGCAGAGCAAATCAGCCGATGCCTTAGAAGTTGAATATGGTGATGATGTATGGATAGGTGTGTCCTCTGTAAAGAAGAGGTCAGGCCTATCAAGTGGAAGGTCACCATACACCTCATCAGTTGACACCTGATGAAAACGCTTACCGTTACCAAACTTGCGGAAGGCATCAAGCAGTACGCTTGTGCCGATGAAGTTTGTCATGAGGAAAGCTTCAGGTGAATCAATTGATCTGTCAACATGTGACTCAGCTGCAAAGTTTACAACTATGTCGATGTCCTCATTATCAAAAAGTCTGTACATCATAGCTCTGTCTGTGATGTCAGCCTTGAAAAATCTAAAGCGAGGATTTGAAATTAGTGGCTCGAGTGTTGCGAGGTTGCCCGCATACGAGAGGCTGTCGACACAGAGGATTTCAACATCCTTGTGCGCATCAAGCATGTAGTAAATGAAGTTACTACCAATGAAGCCCGCTCCACCAGTAACTAGTATCTTTTCCATAATTAAAACTCCTCATCAATTGGCATTGTTGCGCGGGCATTAAGGTCCAACGATGCCCTGCGGCCTGCCATATACTCATAGTATCCTTGCGCGCCAACCATGGCCGCATTATCTCCACACAGTTTTAGCTCTGGCATGAAAAGTTCAAAGCCATTCCTCTTGCAGCACTCGTCCATCCTAGCGCGAAGCACAGAATTGGCAGACACGCCACCTGCTAAAACTATCTTATTATAACCAAATTCCTTTGCAGCCTTTTCCGTGTTCTCAACGAGACAAGTCACGACTGCATTGATAACGGATGCGCCCATATCGGCAACATCCACTGTCTCACCCTTTTGCTCACAGTTGTGAACTGTGTTGATAACAAATGTCTTAAGTCCAGAAAAACTGAAGTCATAAGGTGAACCCTCAACACGTGGGTGTGGCATCTTGTATGCGAGAGGGTTACCATTTTTGGCCTCTCTATCCAAATTCAAGCCACCTGGGTATGGAAGTCCCAAAGTACGAGCAGATTTGTCCATGCACTCACCTGCCGCGTCATCCCTTGTGCAACCGATAACATTGTACTCGGTATATGACTTCACCTCAACAAGGTGAGTGTGACCACCAGAGACAACCAATGCTAAGAAAGGTGGTTTCAAGTCAGTGGACGTAATATAGTTAGATGCAATGTGAGAGCGAAGGTGGTGAACTGGTACAAGTGGCTTATCGTACTTGAGTGCCAAACCCTTGGCAAAGTTGACACCGACAAGCAATGCACCGATAAGACCAGGCGCTGCCGTTACAGCGATTGCCTCAATGTCATCCATTGTGCAACCGGCATCAGTTAGTGCTTGCGCCGTAATCTTAGATATGGCTTCAGCGTGCCTGCGAGATGCTATCTCGGGCACTACTCCGCCATATAGTTTGTGTTCTTCAACCTGGGACGCTATAACGGATGACAGTACTACCCTGCCATCCTCTACGACAGCTGTCGCTGTCTCGTCACAGGAACTCTCAATTGCAAGAATCTTCATCTAAAACCTCTTAGTCATGATGAGGGCATCCTCATCAGGATCCCTATAAAATTTTGGCCTGATTCCATCGGATTCAAAGCCATATTTCTTGTAGATATTGATAGCTTCCGTATTGGAAAGCCTAACCTCAAGTGTGATAAAAGTTGCGTGATTTGCCTTGGCATTCTCAGTTGCACGCTCGACAAGTGCACTACCAACGCCCTGTTTGCGATACTCCGGCAACACTGCAACGTTGGTGACAAAGCACTCGTCGCGCACCATGTATGTGCCGATGTAGCCAATGACATCACCCGAGTCGTCAAGGGCAACAAAGAAATATGCGTCAGGATTGTTGAAGTTTGACTCTATACCCTCCCTGTTCCAAGGGTGAGCAAAGCACACCTCTTCAACAGCCACAACTGCATCGATATGAATTGATGATAGCGATACTATTCTCATTAGCCTTTTGCCTCATACCAGGATTTGCCAATGTGCGCATCTGACAGGAGCTTGACCTTGAGCGCACATGCATTTTCCATCTCTTCCTTGACTATCTCGCAGACCTTGTCAGCCACATCATCACGCGCCTCCACGATGAGTTCATCGTGAACCTGCATGATGAGCTTTGCATCAAGGTCCTCTGCGATGAGGCGATTGTACACCTTGATCATCGCAATCTTGATGATATCAGCTGCGGTGCCTTGGATAGGAGCGTTTCTTGCGACACGCTCACCAAAGGCACGAAGCATATGATTCGAGGAAGTGAGCTCTGGCAAATAGCGGCGACGCTCATAGAGCGTCTTAACATAGCCATTTGCTTTCGCTTCCTCGATAACGTTCTTCATATAGCTGTCTACGCCTGAGAAATTCTCAAGGTAGCCAGCGATATAGTCCTGCGCCTCCGCTCTCGTTACGCCAATGTCCTTAGCAAGCGAGAAGGCGCCAATACCATAGACGATGCCAAAGTTAACGGCCTTTGACCTGCTCCTCATCACAGGTGTAACCTCTGAGAGAGGTACCTTGAACACCTGAGACGCAGTTACCCTGTGGATATCCTCGCCACTCTCAAATGCCTTGATCATATTGGCATCGTCTGCCATATGAGCAAGTACACGAAGTTCAATCTGAGAGTAGTCGGCATCTATCAATGTATAGCCATCCTTGGCAACGAAAAACTTGCGAAGTTCTGAGCCAAGTGGCTTCCTAACTGGTATGTTCTGGAGATTTGGTTCAGTTGATGAAATTCGACCTGTCCTTGTCTCCTTCTGGTTGAGTGTCGAGTGAATCCTGCCATCCTCTGCGATGCACGCAACAAGGCCATCACAATACGTTGACTTGAGCTTTTGTACCATACGGTACTCAAGGATATCAGCAACTACTGGATACTCAAGTGCGAGTTCCTCCAAGACATCTGCAGATGTCGAGTAACCGCTCTTGGTCTTCTTCTTAGCAGGAAGACCCATCTTTTCAAAAAGAGCCTCACCGAGCTGCTTTGGAGAGTTTAAGTTAAACTCAAAGCCACACTCATCATATATCTTGCGTGTCATCTCATCGACACGCGCACCGATTACTTCACCAAATTCCAAGAGTCCTGCCTTATCAACATAGAAGCCAACGTGCTCCATTGATGCCAAAACCTCAGCAAGTGAAATCTCAAGTGCTAACAAATCAGCCTGATTGTTGTTATCAATCTGTGCCATCAACTTCTCGATGAGCACATCGTATGAACCACATGAATATTCAAGAAGCAAACGCTCTACACTGTAGTCGTTTGCAGATGGATTCAAAATATATGCTGCAAGGGATGCATCAAAAACTATGCCTAAAACTGAGAATCCCTTCTTAAATCCATAGGCATAGACAGACTTGGAATCAGCCACATATTTCTTGATTCTACTATCTTTGAGGGCATCTGAAACCGAATCATATACAGCCTCGGAATCGACAGAAATATACAAATCACCCTTATCTGTAAAGTAATACTCCTTTACAGATTCCTGATTTACCTCAATTTTCTTCTCTTCTTCGACGCGAAGACCTAGCGCGTCAATCATTTTAAACATCTCGAGAGATGCCAAAAGGCGCGCAGCTGCGTCCTTGTCGCCCTCACCAATCAGATATGATGAAAGGTTAGTATCAACTGGTGTCTCAAGACAGATTGTGCCAAGAGTACGTGAGAGATAAGCGTTATCCTTATCTGCCTCAAGTTTCTGCTTAACGCCTGGCTTGATATCAAGAGACTCCAAATTCTCATAGATATTGTCAATGCTCTCAAAGCGAGCAATCAGATCCTGTGCTGTCTTCTCCCCGACGCCTGCAACACCTGGGATGCAGTCAGAGGCGTCGCCTTGTAGCGCCTTGATGTCAATCATCTGGAGCGGAGAGACGCCGTATGTCTCCCTGATGTAATCAGGGGTACAACGTGTAACTGTTGTCTTGCCCATCTTGGTAGATGGCAAAAGTACAGTTACGTTGTCACGGACAAGCTGGAAGCTGTCCCTATCGCCTGTTGCGATAAAGCACTCATCATCCTCACCACAGGCGTGTGAGAGTGTACCGAGGATGTCATCAGCCTCATAGCCCTCAAGTTCAACACACTTGTAACCAAGGAGTCCTAAAAGTTCCTTAAGTGTTGGCATCTGCTCAGCAAGCTCAGGTGGCATGCCGTGCCTGTTTGACTTGTATCCCTCATACATCTTGTGACGGAATGTTGGAGCGCGCAAGTCAAAAGCTATTGCTACTGCATCAGGATTTGTCTCTGCCTTAACTTTTTCAAGTATAGACAAAAAGCCATAGATACCATTAGTAAACCTACCATCCTTAGTGGTAAGCAACTTAATACCGTAAAATGCACGGTTCACTATGCTGTTTCCGTCAACAACTAAAAGCTTCATAATACGCCTCCAAGATATAACAATTCATTATAACACAAATCGTTATATACTTAAATCTCTGCTATCTAAGATTATTGTGAAAGGACCATCATTTAAGAGAGACACCTTCATGTCTGCTCCAAAGCTACCAGTTTCAACCTTTGGAACTACCTTTTTGCATTCAGAAATTATGTATTCATACATCTCATTTGCAAAGTCAGGAGCGCCAGCCTCAATAAATGAAGGTCTAAAGCCCTTCTTGCAATTGGCATACAAAGTAAACTGTGATATCAAAAGAAGAGATCCGCCAACTTGATCAAGAGACAAATTAGTTTTGCCCTCACTATCTTCAAAGATACGGAGACCTGTCATTTTATGTATCATCTTATCAGCAATTTCCTTGGTATCGTCATCGGCTACGCCGATTAAAACCAAAAAACCTTTATCAATTGCACCTATTACTTCACCATCAACTGTAACAGAAGCAGAAGTAACTCGCTGAATAACAAATTTCATACTATCTCTCCTTTATATAGGTGACATTATAACATATACATTGACATTTAAAAATTGATTTTTTAAACTATTTTTAGAGGTGAAACACAATGATTAATAGCAATTACTACGATATGATTTTTAAGAGGAAATCATACCATAAGTTCCCAGAAGAAATAGGCAAGATTTCCAAAGAGGAATTGAAGGAAATTGAAGATTTCTTTGCAGGCATAGAACCACTCTATCCCGACATCAAAGTCGAGATGAGAATCGTCCCAGAAAAAAAAGTAATCGGTGGCAGGGGTGCCGAATATTGTCTCCTACTCTACAGTGAGAAAAAGGACAACTACCTTCAGAATATAGGCTACATCGGTGAGCAACTTGACCTCTTCCTTGTCTCAAAAAATATAGGCACTCTTTGGTTTGGAATAGGTAGACCTGATAAGCAGAACTACCACGGCCTCTCATATGCAATTATGATTGAGATTGCCAAAGTTTCAGAGGATACTTTCCGCAAGGATATGTTCAAATCAAAGCGCAAAGAACTTGCTGAAATTTGGCACGGTGAAGAACTACCTTTTTCAAATATAATTCGCTTTGCGCCAAGCGCTTGCAACTCTCAGCCTTGGATAATTGAAAACAATGGCAACACCATTGATATCTATCGTTACAAGGCACCTGGCAAGCGCGGCATAATGCCTATTTTGATGGTCCGTTACTTCAATCAAATAGACATGGGCATTCTCCTCTGTTTCTTTGACATTTGCCTTGCAAAAGAGGGACTTACATACAACCGCAAACTCTACACAGACAACAAAGACGAAGAGAAAATCCTCTTCGCCACCTACACTAAAGCATAACAAAAGCCAGGAGAAATCTCCTGGCTTTCTTTATTTTGTTAGTTCTTCTATTGCGGCTTTTGCGAAAGCTGCTGTACCTTCGCCACCAGCTTTGTCGATATTGGATTTAAAACGCTCGTCCTCAACGTACATAAGGGAAAGCGACTTAAAAATATCATTTGTGCAGGCGTAGTAATTCTTGGTGATGAAGTCCTGGATAGCTTTAACTTTTGCTTGTGCTTCTGGGCCTTTTGGATCTTGGTCCTTGATTGAACCTAGTTCTGCAAAAAGGTCCATAAGTGCCGTGCCCATGTCATTCATCTGATCCTCTGTTTTACCGGCAGTTTTTTGTTCAAACTCCTGCCACTGTGGGGTCTTACCCCACTTTTCTTTTGCTTCAATCATAAACTTATTCAATCCATGTTTGTTACAGTAACTGTAAAGGATGCCCTTTCTTCTAAATTTGAAACGTGCCTCTGCAGGGCCTTCTGGATAGAGCTTAACGAATTCAAAATCATGGTCATTTACATAGGCAATAAAAGAGATGTAGTGGTCCTTGGTCATTGGATGATCAATGGTGATGTACATCTCATCCTCCACACGTTCAATATGGAAGAGATGTGCCTCGTCAGCCTCCTCTGGCTCGAGAGATGGGAGGGTGATGCCACAACAGGTTACTGATACATTTCCTGTGCTGTGAATTACATTGCCACAGATTGGGCAAACATAGATTTTAGAACGAAGCATATTGCCCGATACATTGGCGTTCTTTACTTCTATGCCAGATAGTAGTTCAGCAATTGAAACTCTGAGTGCGTCTGAAATAGGTTCAAGCAAAGTGATGTCCGGATATCCTCTACCTGTCTCCCACTTCGATACTGATTTGTCGGATACACCTAGGATATCCGCAAGTTCAGCCTGTGTGAGTCCGCGGTCCTCACGAAGACGCTTAATTGTATTTCCTGTTACATATTGATCCATAGTTTTCCCTCCTCGCAGATATATTAGCAAAGAGACTTATGCTCCACAACCTACTGATAGTAGAGTTAGATTTTATCCTGGAGTTCGAAGCGATACTGCTGTGTGACGTCTGGGTATTTGTCATGGTCAACCTCGGAGAGGAACATATCAAGAGGGCGTACCCAGAGGGAGCCGTCGTCATAGAGCTTGCGATATACGACAAGGGTCTCCTCGGTCTCGGAGTCCTTGGCGAGTTCCTCGACAAGGTAGTAGTTGCCTTTGAAGTGTCTATAGATACCGTGGATTTTAATTTCTCTCATTTTGGTTGCCTCTTTCTATAGTAGTTTTGATGTTTTTTAGGATGTTTTTTCGTGCTTTATGTGAATTTCTTTTATATTATAGATGTGATAATATAATAGCATAGTTACTTAAAGTAAGGAATACATATTTATGTTTATCGGAAATGTTGAAATCAAAGACAAAGCGTTCTTGGCTCCTATGGCGGGTGTAGCCGATAGGGCCTTTAGAGAGCTTTGTCTGTCATATGGTGCTGCTGGCGTGACATCTGAGATGGTGTCAGCCAAGGGCTTCACTATGGGTGACAGGAAGTCGAAGGAATTGCTTCGACTGTCAGATGTCGAGCACCCAGCAGCAGTCCAGATTTTTGGCGACAACCCAGAGATCTTGGCCAAGGCTGCGCAAAATGCACTGGAGTTTGCGCCAGACTGGATAGACATAAATATGGGTTGTCCCGCTCCAAAAATCGCGGGCAACGGAGGCGGAGCCTCACTGATGAAGGATCCAGTCCTCGCGCAGGACATCGCGCGAGCAGTTGTATCCGCTGTAGATATTCCAGTAACAGTTAAGTTTAGAACCGGATGGGATGCCGAGCACGTAAACTGTGTTGAGTTTGCAAAGCGTATGGAGGACGTCGGTGTTGCCGCCGTCACTGTGCACGGCCGAACCAAGGAGCAGATGTATGCTCCTGGCATCAACTACGATGCCATTGCCGCAGTAAAGCAGGCTGTCTCCATCCCAGTTATCGGCAATGGCGATATAGTTGACGGCCCATCGGCCGCAGCTATGATTGAGCGCACCGGTTGCGACGCTGTCGCTG
>JAUNQL010000159.1 GCA_030536195.1 Clostridia bacterium
CTGACCAGCCTGGAATGCTGCAGGGTAACCCTGGAGCACACCGTGGTCAGTGATTGCAACAGCGCGATGACCCCACTGGGCTGCGCGCTCAACGAGTTTGCCCGCATCAGACATACCGTCCATCATGGACATGTTGCTGTGCATGTGCAACTCGACGCGCTTCTCATCGCAGTCATCGGTACGTACAATCTTTTTAACCTTGGCAATTGCCTTGGCTTCAAGAATGTATTCCTTTTTATAATTATCGTAAATTACATCACCAAGAATGATAACTGACATACCATCCTTTAAGTTGGCACAGAGGTCTCTAACATCAGCGATAGGCTGGAACACCTTTACTGGATATGCCCCAGTATTATCTTTGATATTGAAGTTGATTATCTTTCTGCGCTTATCACGAGTCTCACGGATATCAAGGCCGAAAACGTCACCCCAAACAGCGACACGACCGTCATCATAGTGGACTTCGCTTATCTTCTTTGGCATCTTGCCAATCTTTTGACCAAAGATTATCTTGGCAGTTTCAAGATAAAGAGGAATACCAGGCTCAATATGATGAGGCTTTGCCTCCTCCTGCTCCTCTATTTCCTTTTGCTTATCTATCATGTTTTGAGCATCAACCTCAGCTTGCATTTTAAGGAGTGCCTCCATTGGGTTGGTGGCAGGAGCCTCCTCCAAAGGTGCAATTTCCTTTTCTGGAACGCTGAGATTGATCATGACTTTATCAAGTCCCAAGGCAGATTTTACAACCTCCTCGAAACTGTCACATACTGTATCAGCTTTATCAAAATATGCAACACAGACCGCAGACAAGCGAAGCTCCCTTGTCTGCTTATTTATTTTCATATCGGTAATCTCTGCATATTTAAAACTTTCGGGATAGTTGGAATTTAAAAGACTTCCAAAGACATCCGCTATCCTCTTTGCGTTCATATTGGACACTTTATAACCTCTCAATTTCCAAGAAGAGTTCATCAATCAAGTCCTCTTCTGGAACCTTCTTTACTATTTCACCTTTTTTAAAGATTAAGCCACAGCCCTTGCCGCCCGCTATGCCTATGTCGGCATTTTTCGCCTCGCCTGGGCCGTTTACAGGGCATCCCATAACTGCAACCCTAATTGGCTTATGTACATTGCGAAGCCTGCTCTCAACCTCTGCTGCGATTGAAATTAAATCAATTTGAGTCCTGCCACAGGTTGGGCAAGATATAAGTTGAGCTTCATTTTCAATCAAATCAAGGCACTTTAAGATATCGTGCGCAGCACGAATTTCCTCCACTGGGTCAGCGGTAAGTGATACTCTGATGGTATCACCGATACCATCAGCAAGGAGGGAACCTATACCAATGGACGATTTGATAAGTCCATTGTAGGCGGTTCCAGCCTCGGTAACGCCAAGATGAAGTGGATAGTCGCACTCCTTTGCGACAATCCTGTATGCGTTGATTGTATTTCTAACGTCAGATGACTTGATTGAAATAACTGTGTCATAAAAGTCGCAGTCCTCTAAAATTTTGGCATGATTGAGCGCACTCTGAGCCATTGCTTCTGGAGTTGGACCGCCATATTTTTCAAGCAAATCACTCTCGACAGAGCCCGAATTAACGCCTATTCGAATAGGTACACCACGACGTTTACATGCGTCAACAACTGCCTCAACATTTTCACGGGCGCCAATGTGACCAGGGTTAATTCTTACTTTATCAATACCTGCATCAATGGATGCAAGTGCAATTTTGTAATCAAAATGAATATCAGCAACCAAAGGAGTGCTAACAGCCTCCTTGAGCGCATAGATTAAATCGATATCCTCCTTGCTGGAAATAGCAATTCGGATAATTTGGCAACCAGCTGCCTCCAAAGCTTTGGCCTGGGCAATATTGCCCTCTATGTCAGATGAGAGGGCGTTGAGCATAGACTGAATTACTATTGGTGCTCCACCGCCGATTTTAATTCCACCGACGTTAACCTGACGACATTCTCTTCTTGGTTTTGAAAATTCCATATGCTACTCCTTAAAAGAACTTCGAAATGTCATTGATAGTTACAACGACCATAAGGGCCATCAAAAGCATAAGGCCCGCATTGTTGATTGCTGCCTCAACATTTGTAGGCAACTTCTTGCCTGTGAGTCCCTCAAAGATTATGAGGATGAATCGTCCACCGTCCAATGCTGGGAACGGGATGAGATTGAATACGCCTATGTTGATAGCAATAAGCGCCATTATAGTAAGCAACCTTGAGAAGTCCATTGTCGATACCGCATCAGTTGTTGTATCAGCAATGATATCCACTGTACCAATTGGGCCAGATAGATCATTGAGATCAAAGTTGAGTGTTGCGATGTCAAATAGGCTCGTCCATACAATACGCGCAATTGAGAGTGAATCAAGAAGCGCGTACTTTGCTATCGAGCCCACAGTTGGCTCAATGCCAACAAAGGCGAAGTCGTAAACTACAGTTGTTTGACCATCAACCTCACTGGTGTCAAACGCAACTGACCTTACCCACTCACGCTCGCCATCTCGCTCAACAAGGAAGTC
>JAUNQL010000160.1 GCA_030536195.1 Clostridia bacterium
CCTTGGTGATGGCTGCTTTTGATACCTCGGTATCTGAGCAATAAAATGACTCGACAACAACGGTGCCCATACCGATAGTCGAGTTTGTTGTAGGGGTAGAGATAGTATTCTTTTTACGAAGAGCAAGGCCTAAGCCAACGATGGCTGCAACGATAAGGAGAGCGATGATTGCGGTAACTATTTTCTTAGTTTTGCCGTTCATCTTTCAACTCCACTCCTTTAAATAACAAATTAATTTTATTACATATTAATATATACGTGTGCAATTACCAAAATATATTACATTATTTGAACTACTTTTTCAATAAAAAAGGTGCCAAAAAACGGCTTCAACATTGTCTTTTTTTTGACAAAAAGTGAGAGAATACATATAATGAAATAGTCAAAGGAGGCGTGATAAATGCTTTGTCAAAACTGTGGTAATGCCGAAGCTACCACGCACATAAAACGAATAGTAAATGGTGAAGCAGCTCAGATACATCTTTGCTACAACTGTGCCGAGCATCTTGGCTATGCAAATATGTTTTCTGGCTTTGGATTCAACATCAGTAACATGCTTGTAAACTTCTTCCCAGAGTTTACGAGAGCTTTGCCATCTCTTGATACATCTGAACGCTGTCCTACCTGTGGAACCAGTTTTGAGGAAGTGGTTCGTTCGGGTATGATGGGCTGCGCCGACTGTTACAGTGTCTTCTATGAGAAACTCAAGCCATCACTTTCTAGAATTCATGGCAGAGCAACTCACGTTGGCAAATCAGGCGCATTTGAAGTAGCTCCAATCGAGTCACCAAAGTTTGAGGATACAATCAGTAAACTCAAGGGTGAATTGCAGGCGGCAATAGACGTTCAAAACTTTGAACTTGCAGCTAAGCTTCGAGACGAGATTAACGCTCTTGAAGGAGGTGCTGTAAATGGCTAAATGGTACCAACTACAAGGCGCTGAAAACGACGTAGTTATAAGCACAAAGATTGCTATAGCGCGCAATGTAAAGGGTTACAACTTTACAGTTAAGCTCACAGATGATGAAAAATACGAAATTGCCGATAAAATCGATACAGTTTTAGATAGCAAACTTCCTGGAAAGTTCGCATCTACGCCAATGGTAGAGGTTGGACGCGATTTACAGATCTCACTTGCTGAGCGTAATTTAGTCAGCCCAGAGTTCGTAAGTTTCTCAGAGGGACGTACACTTGTTACAACAGAGGACGAGTCACTCTCAATTATGGTTTGTGAGGAGGATCATCTCAAGATTCAGTCACTCCTTCCAGGCCTTGAACTTGAAAAGGCATACGAACTTGCTGATACACTTGATACGATTCTTGATGAGGAACTTAAATTCTCGTTTGATAAGAAACTTGGCTATCTCACACAGTGCCCAACTAACATTGGCACTGCTATGCGTGCTTCTGTAACACTCCAGTTGCCAGCACTCTCAATGCGCGGTCAGATTCCACGCCTTGCAAATACAGTTGCAAAGCTGGGCCTCATCCTCACTGGCGCATATGGTGAGGCTGACAACCCAATAGGCAGCCTGTTCCAGCTTTCAAACCAAGTGACACTTGGTATCTCTGAACAGGCAGCAATCGAGAACCTTAAATCCATTTCTCTTTCAATAGTAGAGCAGGAGAGAGCACTTCGTCTTGATTTGATGAAGAGCCTCAAGTTCCAAGATATACTTTGGCGTTCATACGGTACGCTCAAGAACGCGCGCGTCATCTCATTTGGCGAGTTTATGGAGGCTATGGTCGCTGTCAAAGTTGGCGTAGCTGCTGGCGAAATTGACATCAAAAATGAGCGCTTAAATGAGCTCATTTTTACAATGCAACCAGCAACGCTCAACGTTGAATTTGGCCAGAGCCTGGATCGCCAAGTACGCGATGCCAAGCGCGCCGAGAAGATAAGAGATATTTTTGAATAGGAGGTAATCATATGAAGAAGGATTATGATGTAGTAATCGTCGGAGCTTCTTCAGCAGGCGCTTATTTTGCTAGAGAAATGGCAAAGCAGGGCTTTTCTGTACTTGTAGTTGAAAAGGATACGGAGAAAGATACAAGTATGGATTATGATATCTTCCATATCACAGTTGAAGATATTGCTGCACATAATTTGCCACGCCCAGTAGAGGGCGATCCAGTTTGGTCTTTTGAGTTCGCGGACGGAGCTCATTATTCACCAAACTATGATTCACCAAAGGCTTTCCATGTACCAACTGTTGGTATGCACAAGCATGGATATATCATGCTTATTGCAGAGCAAGCGAAGGCTGCTGGTGCAGAATTTATCTATGGCGCACCATTTGAGTCTGTTCAGACAAAGGGTAAGCGCGTAACTGGTATCACGTTTAAGGATGGCAATAAATCTGTTTCAGTTAATGCGAAGATTGTTGTTGATGCATCTGGACAGGGCGCTGTCGTTAGGACTAGTCTTCCTGATAAGGTTGGCGTTGAAAATTTCAAGCTTACAAACAAGGATGTATTCTTTGTAACACTTCGTTACATCAAATATAAGGAACCT